>CBDTUG010000024.1:0-9662 GCA_965363555.1 uncultured Thermoanaerobaculia bacterium | reverse complement strand
GCGTCGCCTCATTCGCGATTTGCAGCCGTGTGAGGGTTTCCGGCCGGACCTCTAGCCGCTCAGGTACTGGTTGAGATCGTGGAGAAAAACCTCAGCCGACGGGTATCGGTCACACAGGCGCTTTGCCGTGAGGCGTCGGACCATCGTCTCCACCTTTTCAGGAACCTGATGTTCCGGCGAGAACCGGGGCAGCGGTGCGGTTCGGTGCAGCTCGACCACCTTGAAGGGACTTGATGCCTCAAAGGGAACCTCACCGGACAGCATCCTGAAGAGCACTATCCCGAGACTATAAAGATCACTCTGAGGCCCAACTTCGTCGGGGCAGATGGCTTCCGGCGCGCTGTAAAGGGGTGTGCCGAGATAGGTGTTGGTTGCCGTGAGGCCCGGGGTGGCCGCAACCCGCGCGATTCCGAAATCCATCACTTTGACCGTTCCATCCGCCAACAACATGATGTTGTCAGGTTTCACATCACGGTGAACGACTCCCTTGACGTGGGCGTAGTCGAGGGCCAGCGCAATGCCGCGAGTAATTTCGAGCGCCTCAGGCACCGGCAGTTTCCCGTGCCCCACCAAATGGGCTTGAAGTGTCACGCCATCGACCAACTCCATTGCGATGAAAGGAATATGTTCGTGACGACCGGCCTCAAAGATGCGGATGATGTTGGGGTGGTGGATTGTCGCCCCAAGCGAACCTTCTCGAAGAAATCGCTCGTTGAACTCCGCGTCGTCCAGGAGATGTTCGTGGGGAACCTTCAGGGCGACGACTCGGCCGTCGTTCACATGCTCAGCCCGGTAGGTTGTTGCCATACCTCCGCGCCCTAACACCGTTATTACCCTGAAATTTCCAAGGCGCCTGTCCTCATAACCTCCTCGCCTTACGGACGAACTCTCGGAAACTGGCCGGGAAGAATCCACAAGGGCGCTATCGACCCGGCGGGTCGGCGTGCTGTCGTAGTGGAGTTCGGGATCCGATTTTGCCTTCGCTCGACGCCTCCGGATGATGATTGCCACAATCGCTGCGAGCACGGTTACCAGCAGCAGCCACCCGCCGGCTCCTCCGTCTTTCGTAGACTCTGCGGTATTACCTGGGTTATGTGTCGTGGCCGTCACGGTCGGCGTTGCGGTTTCTTTGAGAGCTTGGGCCTCAATCTCGAGCACAACGGCGGCCGTTGAGGGAGGCCGAACTGCCCGCGTCCTTGAGGGAGTCGGACGGAGAGCAGGAGTAGGAGAGGAAGTCTGGGGTACCGGTTTTGCAGTCGGGGTCTCATCGATTTCTGGCGAAAATCCCAGTTTCGCGGTGAGGTTCTCGATCTCAAGGTGTGAACTGACGCCGGCCGCCCGGGCGACCGCTAGGTGCTTCTTGGCCTCTGGGAACCGACCGAGCTTGATTTCGACCCTCGCCAGGTGGAGAAACGGGTCGTAGACGTCGAGGGTGTCGCGTCCAAACGTCTGAACGTCCCGTCCGGCTGTCGGACGAATACTGACAGCTGTCTCAAACGCCGTCACTGCCGATGACCATCGACCTGCTCGTTCGTGTGCCAGCCCGAGTTCATAGGCATCGTAAAACGTCACCTGTGTCGCCGCTATTGCGGGAACCAAGAGAAAAACGGCCATCGATGCGATCTCACAGCGCCATCGCGCTGGTCCAGTTGACGTCGTCGCCCTGAATGCCTCGATTGTTACGCGGCAAATCCGAGTGCAAAATCCACCCAATCGAAAGGGGCTGTTCTTGGTCAATTCACCATTTCCATGCCGTCCGATTCTACGCCAGAGTTGACATCAATCCAAAATGTGGCGGTTCATTACTCCGAAATCGCCTGGATCGGGATCAGTATAAAGTACCTCCTCGCCCCGGCCCGAATAACCGTGCCGGCCACAGAAACCACTCATGGTGCCGAAAGGTGCTCGAGAGGCTCTCATACCCGGTCCGGGTTTGGCAGGACTGATAGGCAGGGAGTCTGGAGAAGATCATCGGTGGGCCGAAGTCGACCCATCTTCATCAGATCAGATCAGGTAAAAGGTCGATCGCAAGGTTTCATAGATCCCGACGCAGATGAACACCAGGGCTGTCAGACGGCGGGCCCAGATTTCGAAAGCCTGAACTCGGTCGAGGGCCTTGCCGAGCCAGCCTGCACCGCCGGCGAGCAGTATCGCAAAGCCTGCGACGGGGATTGCGGTGCCGACACCGTAGATCGTAGGCAACAACAACGGTGAACTGTTGTCCACAGCCAAAGGAATGAGGCTGCCGAAAAACAACGCAGCCGAAACAGGACAAAACGAGAGCGCGAAGACGATGCCGAGAAGGCCGGCACCCCACACGCCTGAGCGGTCTACTCGTTGCTGCAAACCCGCGCTGACGCCGAAACCCGGCAGATTGAGCTTGAAAATCCCCAGGAGCAGGAGGCCGACCACAATCAGGAGCGGACCGAGCGCGCGGTGAAAGCTTCCTTGTAGGAAATTCGAGACCGTGACCACCGACATCAGCGACCACACTGCCGCGGCGCCGAGCACAAGGTAGGCCAGGGCTCGTCCTGCAGTGTAGAGAGCGCCGGACAGGAGAATAGCCCTAGCGCTGCCCACCTGCCGGCCGACATAGGAAACGGCCGCGATATTGGTTGCCAGCGGGCAAGGACTGATCGAAGTCAGAATGCCCAACCACAGCGCCGAGCCCGCTGCCAACCAGATCGAGTCCATCAATTTTTCCCGATGAACTCGTGGGTTTCGTTCCGCACATACGTGATGAAGCCGTCCTTGTCACCCACGAGTTTCCAAACCTTGTTGAGGTTTTCGAACCGTTCCACCTTGCCGCCTTGATACTCGACCAATACGACCGACTTGGTGACCAGTTCGAAGTCCGTGACGAAGTGCTCGTTTTCCGAAATGTCGGTGTTGACGACACGCCACTCGAGCTGTCCGGAGGCCAGCTCGTCCGTGAAACCCTTGGTGATGGCCTCCTCAGAGTAGGCCTCGATCTTGCGGCAGGTTGCGCAGCGCATGTGCCCGTGGAAATAGTACGCGACGATCTCGGAGGGTGGCGTTGCGCTCCCGGTCTCACCTGAAGAGGACGGGGTCTCAGCCGAAGTTGGAAGAGCCAATATCGAGGCACCAGCGAGAATCAGTACGAAAATAACCAAGAGTGAATGTTTCATGTCGCCTCCTACACGAGCATTTCTTTGATCTCGTCAACTGACGGGACCTTGCCCTGGACCTTGAGTTCACCATCAACGACGAGTCCCGGGGTCATCATCAGACCGAAGTTAACAAACTGTTTGATGTCTGTCAGCTTTTCAAGCTCGTATTCGATGCCGAGAGAGTCGGCCGTTTGGGCAGCGAGTTTGGCCAGGGTCTCGCAACGCGGGCACCCGGGGCCGAGAATGATAATCTTTTTCATGACGAACCTCCTAGAAAAATCTTCCATAGATCAGGCCGGTGACCGTGGCCATCACGACCACCAGGCCGACGTAGACGCTGGTCTTCTTCCAACCGATGACGCTTGCGATGACAACCATATTGGGCAGGGACAGGGCCGGACCGGCCAAGAGCAGGGCGAGGGATGGTCCTGGGCCCATGCCGGCACCTATCAGGCCCTGCAGGATCGGAACTTCGGTCAGAGTGGCGAAGTACATCAGGGCGCCCGCCAGGGAGGCAAAGAGCGTAGCGGCTATTCCGTTGCCTCCGACTGCCGATTCCACCCATCCCGAGGGCATCAGGCCTTCATGGCCCGGTCTGCCCAAGAGCAATCCTGCTACGAGCACGCCTCCAAGCAACAGAGGCAGGATCTGCTTGGCGTAACCCCAACTTGAGGTAAACCATTCACCAAGCTCACCCTGATCCCGCACGATCACCAACGAGAGACCGATGACGCCTGCGGTGAACGCAAGTTCGGGGTGTTGAGGCAGCACGAATGCAAGAGCGACAGTGGGCATGGCAACCACCACCGCTTTCCATGCCCTGAGGCCGAACCAGCGCACGAGGATCACGCCCAAGGCGACGGCGCCAACTGATGTCAGCCACCACTTGGCTTGCCAGATATCGAACCAAATACCCGTGGGCACTTTGGGTCTGGCCCAATTGGCAAAGACCAAGATTGCAACTTGTGAGGCGAAGAACGCCGCGGTCTGACCCAGGGGACGGACGTCCTCCGGTTCAGGCAGGGCCAATGACGCCTTGACCCGCTCCTGTTCCGAGCGTTTGAAGATCAAAGCCATCAGGGCGCCCACAACCAGGGCAAAGAGCACAGCTCCGATCGCCCTTGCCGCCCCGAGTTTGGTGCCGAGCACGCTCGCAGTGAGCACGATGGCCAGTACGTTGATGGCCGGTCCGGAATAGAGGAAGGCAGTTGCCGGACCAAGCCCGGCGCCCATCTGATGAATGCCGGCGAAGAGCGGCAGCACGGTGCACGAACACACCGCCAGGATCGTGCCACTGGCTGAGGCCACGCTGTAGGCCACAATCTTGGGAGCCCGCGGACCCAGGTACTTCATCACCGCGGCCTGGCTGACGAATGAAGCGATCGCACCTGCAATGAAAAAGGCGGGCACCAGGCACAGTAGGACGTGCTCTCGGGCGTACCATTTGGTCAAGGCGAGTGCCTCGGTGATGGCGCCGTCGAAGCGGGGCCAACCAACCGGCAGCCAGAAAAAGATGGCGAAGGCAGCCGCCATCCACGCCAATGTCTTCCACTCTTTTTTCCAGTCAATCAAGGGAGCCTCCCGTGACAACCTGTGTATTTGGCGAAATGGCCAAATGAATGCTAAAAAAAGGGGGTTTCACGAGGCCTCCGAGAAGTCGTTCCTGCTTGTTTCCTCAATGACGGCCTCAACACAGCCGAAGAAGTTGAGGATGCACGGTACTCGGAGCCGATAGTAGACCTGGGAGCCTCGTTTGTCGTCGATCACGATTCCGGCCGCCTTGAGTACAGCCAGGTGCTTCGAGACCGTTGAGATATCTGCGCCAATCATCTCAGTCAACTCGAATACGAAACGTTCGCCTAGTGACAGCTCGTCGA
Source organism: uncultured Thermoanaerobaculia bacterium (assembly GCA_965363555.1). Lineage (GTDB taxonomy): Bacteria > Acidobacteriota > Thermoanaerobaculia > Thermoanaerobaculales > Sulfomarinibacteraceae > DAOWGJ01. Next base: position 4,654 of record CBDTUG010000024.1, on the reverse strand, counting down.
CGATAAACAGGCGGCTCGGATGGGCGAGAGCTTTCATGACTGTGGCCCGGGCCTCCATGTTGGCCTTGGTCTTGCCGGCGAGACGTCGAGTTACTCTCATCACTTGGCAATATAGCCAAATAAAAAAATTTGTCAACGTCGGGAAATCCAGGGAGGCAATTTCAGCGTGCCCGGCTGATGCCTGGCACAGCGAAACAGTGAGACGAAATCCTTTTGGGCAACAGTGGCAGCATTACCGGTGAGATCAAGCAGTTGCCCCTCGGCATCTTGACGGTACCCACCGATCACCTCGGAACAGTCTCCGGAACACGATCTCCTTCATCCTGAAAGAAGTTACAACTCCGCGCCGCCTGAGGACTCTAATTTCAGCGACACCTCATTCACAATCAACTTAGGGAGGTCGTTTGAGCGTACGTTGAGAATCCCACGTCCACAGGACGGATCACTGCAGCGAGTCTTTATTCAGCGCATCAGCCAAACTCCACTTGCCAGCCCCACGAGCGGCTATTCCGAGGAAGATGAAGGCGTAGACTGCTGCCAGCTCGCCGCCGTTGTTGATCGGCCAGAAGCCTTGTGACGCGTGGGCCATGAAGTAGGCAAAAGCCATGAGGCCACTCGAGAGAAACGCCGCCCAACTTGTGAGCAACCCGATCATGACGAGCAGGCCGCCGACCAGCTCGATGGCGCCTGCGAGGCCAATCATCGAGAGCAGTTCGACCGTGCCTCCCTGACCATCCACCCCTCCCAACAGCCCGAGGGTTTTCTGGGCACCGTGACAGGAAAAAAGCAGACCGACCACGATGCGCACGACCGCATAGATCTGGTCGTCGAATTTTCCGATGAGTTTTTTCATTTTTCGTTTCTCCCAATACTGATTCTGAAATTTTCTGAGCGTGAGCGGATACTGAATGGGCAACGAGGTAGGAACCCAACAAATTCCAGAGTGCCTTCAATAGGTCGCATTCTGCACTCACAGTGAGGTGCGGATTGTCGGATCCGGGCTGTATCTCAGTCCTGAAACTTGATATCTCTATTCGATGTGGATCTTCGAGAGGTCGACGAAATCACTGTTGCACACCACGTCGAGAGGAAGGTCAAGGACCGGCCCTGATCATCAGGATTGCCATCGATTCAATCGAACTCAGCCCCTCCCAAAACCGATCGAGATCGAAGGCGAGCATCATCACGAGGGCGAAAGTTCGGATCAATGCCTACGACGGCCAAGAGGGCGGCTGGTTCATAGTCGAGCTGGATATCGTCGTAGTACAACCTCATCACTCGATCCGGACCGGTGGCGAAAAAGCCCCACGGCCGGATCAGGGCGACAAGGAACTGGACCGCCGCTTCGGGGTTCTTGGCGATGAACTCGTCGGACATGACGACCACGCCCAGCGCGCGTCTCAGTCAGATTGCGCGACAATCCTCCGAGTTTGAATCCGGAAAGATCCGAGGTTTTCTTTCTATTGAGCAAATGATCTACCTTTCAAGCTTTGTTCGTTTGATTTGTCTCAAATATTTGGTTGTTATATTGCACACGAAAATCAGAGGTGCTATTTTGTAATTTCCAGTAATTGGAACGGACGGAGGCGAGATGAGTCAGAAAATCGCTCTCATAATCGACGACGAGCCCGACATCACCACATATCATGGCACGCTGCTGTCAGACCATGGGTGGAGGGTCCTCACCGCCAACTCGGCTGATGATGGATTGATGCTCGCCAAAGAGACCAAACCCGACGTGATCATGCTCGACGTCATGATGCCGGACCGTGGCGGCCTGAGTACTCTGGTGGCATTTCGAAAGGACGAGAACCTCAAAGAAGTCCCGATCATTCTTGTGACCGGAATCCAGGAGTGCGTGACACAGGACTTTGAGAATTTCCTCAGTCGTTTCAAACATTACCACCCTGATGCCTATCTGGAAAAACCGGTTGATCGGGATCTGCTTTTCAAAACCTTGGATGACCTGACAGCCTGACCAGCAGCTTCATCGGGGGCGATCACTGTCGTCGCCCGATACCTCTTCAAAAAGTCCGCGCCTTCTTACGGGCGCGGAAGTAATTTCGATCCGTTGATCAATTCCGGGCAGAGTGTGCAGACACTCGACGCCTCAGGATTCGATCGCTCAGCTTCTCGGGTTTTTGCCGCCTTTTCTCATCTGACCAAGAACCGATTCCAGCGTAGCGGCATCAAGATTGCCGAGCAGGTCTTTGGCTTCTTCACGTAGCGCGGCATGCGAATCTCCAAATGGTGATACGATCAGCGGTGGCGCATCGACGCGCAAGATCTTGCAGATTCCTTCGAGATATTTCCTCGGTGTCACCGGTTTCTCCAGGTACATCGACGGCCCTGCCATCGTGCTCTCGGCCAAAACGTCATCGAGATCTCGGCGAACACCGACATCCTTGGCATGTGCGGTGACGATGACGACCGGAATCTTTGACCAATCTCGGTTTTTTCTCAGGTCCATCAGCAACCGAATGCCTGATTTATTGGGCATGACGAGGTCGAGCGAAATCAGGTCAGGTGGATCCTTTTGAATGACCTGCAGGGCTTCTTCACCGTCGTGCGCAACGATGACCTTCATTCCGGAATCTTCGAGGACCGACGCCAGGTAGGTAGCGATGTCGACTTCGTCATCAACGACCAGAACGGTCATATCTTCAGGTTTGCGGCAGTTGGTGTTCGAACTTGTTGATTCGTCAGACATTGTTGTCCTCCTCGGGGCTGGGTAGGCGGTCTCGGGGAAAGCTCAGCCTGAAGGTTGTGCCTTCGCCGGCTTCTGACTCGACAACAATCGAGCCTCCGTGCTGTTGAACGATTTTTCGGGTGAGCAGTAGACCGAGCCCGGTTCCGCCCCGTTCCTTGGTGGTGAAGAAGCTGGTGAATACCTTCTGTTTGATCTCGTAGTCCATTCCGCAGCCTGTGTCGCTGACCTCGAAGACGATTGTCTCATCTTTCTCGTAAAGATGGACCAAAATCTTTTCGCCAGAGTTGCCTGAGATTAGACAGGCGTCGACGGCGTTCGAAATTAGATTTGCCAGGCAACTGTGGATTGCTTCCTGGTCCATTGATACAGGCTTGATTTCACCGTCAATCAATGGTGTCAGAACGATGTGGCGTTGGCTGGTTGCTTCGCGATAAAGCTCAACAACATCGTTGACTACTGCGCCGGGGTCGATCATCGTGCAGCGAACAGTCTCCCCCCGAGAAAAGGAGAGCAGACTTCTGGCAAGGACTGAGATTCTGCCGATGTTGCGTTCGAGCATTTCCCAACCCTGTTGAATGCGGCCCTGATCGCCCTTTGCGAATCCGGATGAGGTGACGTACATACCGCCTTCGATGCCGGTGAGGATGTTCTTGATCCCATGCGCCAGACCGGCAACGGTTTGACCAACGGCCGCGAGCCTTTCGGCCTCGACCTTCTCACGCTGAAGTTTGGTCAGCTCACGCAAATCCTGCGCCATGATGGCGGCGCCGGAAAAATTGTCGCCGACCTTCAATGAGACGGCAGCGATGCGAACCGGCACCTTTTCACCCTCCGAGTTGGTGATGTGGGTCTGGTGCAGGAGAGCCTTTTCTTTCTTACCGGAGAGAATCTGGTTCAGTTCTTTGGGAATGATATTTCCAGTCGCTCTGCGTCCGATCAGTTCCTCGCGTGAGTAGCCGAGCAAAGCCTCGGCAGCGTTATTGGCCAGCAACACTTTCTTGTGTTCGTCGAAGATGACGATCGCGTCCATTGAGTCGCAAACCAGAGTCTGGCTCATGACGTTGGCGCGTTGAAGTTGTGTTTCGAGTTCCTGGTGCTCGGTCAGATCGAGCGCCATTTCGATCACATTTTGCACCCCGCCGTCATCGTCGAAGAGGGGAGCGGTGACGACCAGGTACGGTGTCGGCCGACCATCTCGTGTGATTCCGATCTGGCGTGATGTGTGACTTTCGCCGTCAACAAAAGTTCGGTCGACCGGGCAATCCGTGCACGGCTGGCCGAAGCCTTTGTAGAGCAAGTAGCAGCATTCACCCATCGGCACACCGAATGTCTCGCGGAATCTCTCGTTGGCACGCACAACGCGGTGTTCCCGATTGATGACGGCCACGAAACAGGGCACCTTTTCAAAAAGTGTCATGTACTCCCGCTGAAGCCGCCGGGTGGCTGTCAAATCGGTCGTTATCGCGGCGACGTGGGAGGGGCCATCGCCACCGTTCGGAATCGGTGTGATGTGGACCAGGTAGTGCACACTTCGGCCATCCCGGTCCTTTCCGTGTTGCTCGATCACGCGGGGTTGACCGTCCTCGAACGTCAGCTGGGCGGGGCACCCGGGGCAGGGAGTCTCGCGTCGTTTGGTGACCCGATAACAAAGCTCTCCTTCGACCTCCCCAAAAAGTGAGGCAAAGGATTTGTTGTGATCCGTGATCGTTAACGAAGGGTCGAGCACGACGACCCCAGAAGGAATCTGGTCGAAAAGTCGCGCTCTGACTTCCTGATGAAGAACCTCGTCGCTCATGGCAAATCCAGTCTCGCCACCATCATCGTTTGGGCATCCTCGGGGGTGTCTAACGAGCCGCGATGGCAGGCTGAGCAGCGGGATGTCTCGGGCTCGCTCATCCCCTTTTCGGCTTCGGTGGCGATGTGACATTCGATGCAAAGGCGGTG
>CBDTUG010000023.1:0-9696 GCA_965363555.1 uncultured Thermoanaerobaculia bacterium | reverse complement strand
GAAGTACCCGATCTCTGTGGGTGATGTGGGCCTGCTGATATCGATCACCCTCAGCCCCCCATCCCAGTCCGCAACGAAGGCGAAGCCTTTGGTGACGGTAACGCCATAGGCCCGGCCGGGCGTTTCGAGGAACCCGACCTCTGTGGGTGAGGTCGGCGTACTGATGTCGATCACACGCAGACCCTCGGTTCCATTCGCCACGTAGGCGAAGCCTTCGGATATGGCAACGCCACTGGCCGAGCCGGGCGTTTCAAGGAACCCGATCTCTGTGGGTGAGGTGGGCGCGCTGATGTCGATCACGCGGAGACCGGAACCGTCTGCCACGTAGACGAAGCCTTTGGACAGGGCAATTCCTCTTGCATGACCTGGTGTGTCGAAGAATCCGACTTCTGAGGGTGTGGCCGGTGTGCTGATATCGATCACACGCAGACCGCTCTCATCGTTCGCCACGAAGGCGTATCCGTCGGATACCACGATCCCAGCGGGTGTGTCAGGGAGAACGGCCTCCCCCACGATCTCCGGTGTCGCCTGATTTGATACGTCTGCGATCATCAGGACCCTGCCGTTTCCGAAATACGCATAATCGCCGGACACCGTGATGCTATAGTTGGCTCCGTAGGGCCACTGGCCGACCAGTTCGGGGCAGTCCTGTGCGAATAAAGGGTGCGTGTAGAGGCCACCCAAGACTAACGAGATCGCTACACCGGCGACAGCAGAGATGTTCATCCTTCGAAACGTCATCGGTTCTCCCCCGAGGGGGCATCAATCCGAGGGCCGCCCCCACGAAAAACAATGGCCCTGTAATATCTGGCTCTGGTATTCATTCTATCTCAGCCAGGCATCGACAAGATCATCCGCCGTGGTAGGCTCCGTCGCCTCAGTCAGCGATGGACATAATGGGAGGAACGATGCCCCTCAACAAAGAGACGATTGCTATCATTGGCTGCGGCACGATGGGCGAGGCCACGGTGCGCGGCCTCGTACGCCGGGAATTACTGACGCCGGACAACATCATCGCCGCCCACCCTCGTGCTGGACGAAGGCACGACCTTGCCGCGGCCTACGGTATCCGGTGTGAGGTTGACAACCGTGAGGCAGTGGCCGACGCCGGCGTTGTTGTATTGGCGGTCAAGCCACAGATCCTCGCCGAGGTGATGGCCTCGATGAAGGGCGGCTTGGCGGACGACGCCCTGGTCATCAGTTTTGTTGCCGGCATCTCCATTGCGGCGATCGAGCGGGGACTGGGAATTCGCCGTGTTGTGAGGGTGATGCCCAATACGCCGGGTCAGATCGGTCGCGGGATCTCAGTATGGACAGCAGGTACCGGCGTGGCCGAGCAGGGCCGGGCGCGAGTCAAGGCGTTGCTGTCGGCCCTCGGGACCGACGAGTTTGTAACCCACGAGAACGAGCTGGATATGGCAACGGCTCTGTCGGGTACTGGTCCGGCCTATGCTTTTCTGTTTATGGAGGCGTTGATCGATGCCGGTGTGCACATGGGGTTTTCCAGGCGCGTGGCGTCGCGCCTGGTTTTTGAAACCCTGGCCGGGGCAGTGGAGTTTGCGGCGCAGTCGCCTGATCATCTGGCAACGCTTCGGAATGAGGTGACCTCGCCTGGGGGAACCACAGCCGAGGCGTGTTATCACCTCGAGCGAGGTCGTTTGCGCACGGTCGTATCGGATGCCGTGTGGGCGGCGTTCCGCCGCAGCGAACAACTGGGCCGCCAGGAGCCTTCAGAAGAAGCTAAAGGAGATGGGTAAATCGCCAACCCACCCAGCCGCGGATCGGTTAAGGTATTTAAATATCCGATATAGGAGGAGTCATGAAAACTACAGGCAGGTTTTTTTTCACTACGCTGGCCATTGGGGCGGTCGCAATTCTCTTTTTGGCAGGTGTCGTAGGAGCGGCGGACGATGTCTGCCCGGGGATCGACAAGGAGGGCCGGGTTTCGCGGCTTGGGGGTGATAACGCCGTCGTGAACAAGGCCCTGAAGACCCGGGCCGACCTGACCGCTTTTGGGCGAGAGTATTCCGAAATTTTGGGTGGAGTATTGCTCACCAAGGGCCTCGGCGATGCCACAAAGGGTGTTCTAACGGCAATCGACAGGGGCGAGGTGTCCGAAATCGAGTTGAAGCCGGGAGATACCCTGGAGTGGATGGCAACCCGAAAAACGGGAGTTGTGACCACCTTCGGCCCGGTCTGTATGGCCTCGGACACTAGCTACGAAGCCTGGCAGTTCGATGTGATGGTTCATGGAATGCTCGAAGAGACCATCCATACCTTCGTTATTCCCAAGGTCTGTGGCAATTTGGCGTTGGCGGCGACCAAAACCCTCGTCAAACCACCGATTCCGGCGCCGGTAGTCTTTCTGAGCGTTGACCGAGACTGCGAGACAGGACTGATTGCAGTTGACACTGGGAACTCCGATCAAAGAGCGCAGGTGGCGGTCATGACTGCCGAGGGCATCGGTCACCCGGTCGAAGCGGGATCGTTGGAGGATCCGGCGCCCTTTGAGGCCGATCTGACCTTCCGTATTGTTGCCGAGAATACCGCCCGCGATGGCAAGGTCCAGAGGACGGAGAAAGAGGTCATCGTGCCCGCCTGCCCAGCACCTCCGGCGGCATGCACTCTGACCCTCAATCGGGACGATTTCTTCGTGCGTCAGCCCATCGTCGTCAATGCGAACGGACATTGGGTAGACGAGGGTTTGGCATTGGCCATCTTTGACGGAAAGGGCCGTGAGGTCGAGAATCTGGCGCCGGGTTCAGCGCTGCCCTACACGACGACGTTGAGCAAACCCGGGCTCTACCGGATTCAGGGAGAGGCGACCAACGAGATAGGGAAGACCTCCGGGTGTGAGGCCACGGTGTTCGTGAGGCCTCGGTGGAACCTCCGTCCGAAATTGGCGGTAATTTCCTCAACGGATAGCTCCACCGGCATTGTCGATCCGAACGGAGATCCCGCCTTGCAGGGCTTTGGCACCGGCCTTGGGCTCGAGTTGGACCTCGAGTACCACCCGATTCCTTTGATCGGCCTTGAAATCGGCGTACTGGGGGGCAGTATTGACGCGGATCGGAGTCAGAATGCCGGATTCGACAGTATGAGAGAGACCGACAGTCTGGGAGTGACCATGGCCCACTTTGGTCTCAACTTCCACTTCCGCGGTTACTCCGGAGCCGATTTCTTCCTGGGCCCGGTAGTTGCCTTGGTTGACGTTGATGACGCCTCCTTTGGTTCGATGGGGGATTGGCAGGGCGGCTCCGACACCGGTGTCGGCGCTCAACTCGGCCTGGACCTTCCGTTGGATTCAGCCGGTGCTTGGAACGTTACCGGTGGTATCCGTTACCTCGATGCTTCGTTCGACGACGATGCCCTCACCGGGGCCGTCGGCATGGATCCGTTGATTGTGGGCATCGGACTGTCCTACGGGTTCTGATCGAAATTGATTTTGGAAATGAAGCGCCGCCCCGAGGGGCGGCGCTTTTTTCAAGGGCACAGACCTCAGGTTCCAGTGCGCTCCAATTCCGCTGCAACGAGGCTTGATCGGGTTAGCCTGAAATCCGACCGGCCGCTTCGGCGGATTTTGCCCGAATCTCGTCCAGATCCATCGTCATCAGTATCCGATCCCTAACGACAACCTTGCCTCGAACTACGACATGACGGGCGTCGGCCGCCCGGGCCGCAAAGACCATGTGTGACCATGGGTCGTAGATTGGGGTCGTGTGGGCATGATCCAGGGAGAAGCAAACTATGTCGGCCTCCATACCCAGTGTGAGCGCGCCGACTCGGTCCCCGAGGCCGAGGATCTCGGCGCCGCCCTTGGTTGCTGTGGACAGCACGGTTGCGGCGGGCAGGGCTGTTGGATCACCGGAAATGCTCTTGTGCAGCAGGGCCGCGATCTGGAGGTCCCGCAGGAGATCCAGGGTGTTGTTGGAGGCCGCACCGTCGGTTCCGAGACCCAAGCGGATGCCGGCTTCGAGCATGGCGGGTACCGGGGCGACACCCGACGCCAACTTGAGGTTGGATACTGGGTTGTGGGACACGCCGACATCGTTTTCGGCCAAAATTTCGATATCCCTGCGGTCGAGGTGCACACAGTGGGCAGCGACGACCTGCTCGGAAAGGAATCCTAAATCTTCGAGATAGGCGACTGGCGAGGCCCCCTTCTGTTCGATTGAAGTCTCGACTTCCCATCGGGTTTCAGAAAGGTGAATTTGAAGGGGAACGCCGAATTCTTCGGCCAGTTCAGCTTCTTTGACCAGGTTTGCGGCACAGACGGTGTAGGGGGCGTGGGCAGCGATGGACGGGATGATCAGCGGGTGGTTTTGCCAGCTCTCACAGAGCTCCCGTTGTTTGGCCAACATCTCTTCAGGTGTGGCACACCGGGGCGTCGAGCCGTCAATCAGGCTCTCGGCGATGACGCCGCGCATGCCCGCCTCGGCCAACACTCCGCACACCTCATCGGCGAAGAAGTACATGTCGGCGGTCGTCGTGATGCCGCCGAGTAACTGTTCTGCAACGGCCAGTTGGGTTCCCAAAGTGACTGTTTCAGCGTCCATGTGCTGCCGTTCTGCAGGCCAAATGTGCTCCTCCAGCCACGTCTTGAGGTTCAGATCGTCGGCCAGGCCCCGCAAAAGCGACATCGCCAGGTGGGAATGGGTGTTGACCAGGCCAGGCATCACCAGGCAGTTGCCGGCATTCAGGACTTCACAAGTTGGAGCCTTTTCCAGCAGGTCCGCGGCAGGTCCGATTTCGACGATTTTCCCGTCGGCGACCGCGACGGCGCCTCCGCTGATCGGGGCCGTCCCATCTTCCATCGTCAGGACGATGCGACCAAGGATCAGTAGATCCCAGGCTGAGTTCGTATTCATGGTTTTCTCCTTTTCACTCTTCCGCCCAATTTTCTTTCGCGTGGCGAAGCTCCCGTCGTTCTTTCTTCTTCGGTGCACCGGCGCCGCGGACCCGGGGTGCGGGTGTGGACAGGCGCTGGAGTTTTCGTAGTTCGAGTTCTTCCGGCGTTGGTTTTGGGGTCAGGTCCTCATAGAGCTCACGTGCCTGGGCCCTCGGCATGTGTTTGTCCGTCAGGCTCTTCACCACGACGATTCGCTTTCCGCCGCCGGGAAGTGAGATGTTGATGCGGTCTCCCGATCTGATGGTTCGGTGCGGCTTGCCGTTTTGCCCGTTGACATCGACACGGCCCCTTTTGCAGGCCGTCTGGGCCTGGGACCGGGTCTTGAACAAACAGGCGACATCGAGCCAGATGTCCAAGCGGAGGGACTCCATCTCATCCATCTGTGAAATGTTGCTGATTCATTTGTAAACAATTGTAATTGGTTGAGTTATCCATGCCACTTATTAGTTTTCGGCACGAGGGACGGCAGCGAACAACTCATCCACGGACCGGGCTACGTTCATCTCCATGTCTTTGAGTACGTGAGCGTGAAGGTTCATTGTCGTTGTTGGGTTTTTGTGGCCCAGCCTCTTCGAGACAGCCACTATTGGCGTGTCGATCCTGAGTGCGTGGGTGTGCCGTAGGTCGTGAATTCTGATGTCTGGAACTCCGGCCTCATGAGCGGCCTTCTTGAACCGCACATGGATCAACTCGTTATACAGCGGCCTCCCTCGAGCGGACTGGAAGATCAGGTCATCGGGCTTCTTGCCCTCACAGAGAACTGAGAGTTCCCCGAGAATGGTCTGCCCAAGGAACAGGGTGCGTCTTGACCATTCGTTCTTCATCGGGCCAAACACCATACCGCGCTTGAGTGCCCTTCTGAATATGATTGTCCCTGCGTGGAGGTCAAGATCCTTCACCATCAACCCAGCCATTTCTTGAAACAGCGCACCAGTTTCGAGCAGGAAGCGCAAGATCACCAAATCTTCTGACGTGCTCTGCGCGGCCATGAACTTCTTCGCGTCTTCACCCGACCGCGGCCTAACGCGTGAGCCACCGACCTTCGGCGCCCGCACTCCGTCGCATGGATTCGACAGCAATATACCGTGAGTCACGGCGTCCGTGCAGCTCAGTTTGAGCACGACGAACGATGACTGGATTGTTGCCGGCCTATAGTTTTCAGACATCCTCATGAGCCACCCGTCAACCGCTTTGGCGGTCAAGTCTACCAGCTTCACGTTCAGGGTTTTGCGGATTCTGTTTGTCATTTCCTTCCACCCCAGAGGTGGACCCCAATCGTTGGACAGGTTTGTGGCGTTTCTAAGGTGGAGTCCGTGTGTCGATTCATGCCGCGTAGCCTTCGGGCCTTATCGAAAACGACCCTTGATCGCGGCGACACCGTAGCAAAGAGTCCGCCAGGCAAGGTCGAAAGGGCGAAAAAGCCGGTAAAGCAGATATCCCCAAGCCGACCCGGGTTTGCCGTAAAGGGCTTCGACCTGGCCTCGAGTCAATACGGTCGTACTCCAAACAGTTCGCAGCAGCGTTGTCCCTCGCCCTCGCGAGGGCAACACCGAAACCAGCGACCGAATCCTGAGGGAATCCCTATATTGAACGTCGACGGCGCCGAGAACAAGATGGCGCAACATCAAGGCCGGATCGTCGTCCCCAGCCCAGACTGCAGCCGCTCTGTCTCCCAAACTGCATCCTTCACCTGTGTCGTGGCGAGAGTGACATGGAGCAAGTGCCCGATCGAAGATGAGGGGCCCGGTCAGCCGGCGGCACATCTCGCCCAGAGCTTGGATTTCCCCGAAGGAAACGTCCCGTTCAACCATCGGTTTCCAACGTTCGAAATCTCCCCTGTCGAGTGCGCCGGCAAGGTCCAAGTCAATGATGTCGGCGACGAAACGAAGCATCGGGTAACTTTTTGGGTTGAGACCATGCTGCGCCAGGCCGTGAACGATGGCATGGGCCAGCAACATATCGCGGCTCGGCACATAAGCTTCACCGGGGAGTCCGGGGAGCAACCGCACCAACGGAGTTTGTCGGAGATCAGTGAGGGTCATCGAGTTTTGATCTGCGTTGCGCACGCCTCTGAGACACAGGTGAACCTCAACAGCCAACCCCAATGGATGCGCCAGCGCCTGCAACTGATGTTCGCCGGAAGGGAGATCCTCCGGTTCAACGCAACCCTCAGCCTTGAGCCTTTCCTGCAACAGGACTTCTCGGCCCTCTGGCGCCAGCACGTCGACGTCCCCAAGTCCCCGTGATCCGGGAAGAATCAGACCCTCCATCACCATCGCTGCGCCCTTGAGAAAGACCACCGGGAGATCCATCGAATCAGCGGACGCTGCGATCGTCTGGACAATCGCTTCGGCCCGGAGCTCAGCCACGGCAAGTCCCCGCAAATCAAGGCGACAAGCCTCGGCCGCGCCGACACCCAACACCCCTTGCAACAGTGAAGCAGGCCATCGGGCGGCGATTCTGCCACTGAGGACCATTCGACGAGCCGCCTCGACGACCCCCTCCGGATCGGCGAATTCAGCGGCAAAGCCCCCTTCACCGTCAACCGGACCGAAGGCTAGATCGAGGGCGGCAGCGACGCCCGGCGGGATCGGCACCGACGGGGGTCGGTATGGGAAATCCGAATTCATGACGGGATTGTACGACTCCCGCACCGAATCAAGGAATTATCTTCGAGTATGGCAAGATGTTGGAGCATGTTCCGACTCGGCTGGATTGAATCGAATTTCGATCCACTTTCAAGCAACCTAGTCGGACCGCCAAGAAATGGAAATCCGATGCTCATCGAAGGTTCAGACAATCATCCAGAAGCCGACGACAAGACCACCCGTGTCGAGCCTTTGATCGTTGATCTTCTGCTGCAAGGGCTTTCAGTCGAATTCGAGGTGACCGGATCAAGCATGGCTCCGATGATCAGAAGCCACGACGTGATTTCAGTGGCGCCGATCGATCCGAACCGTCTTCGATTCGGCGATGTCGTCGCTTGGATACGGGGCCAAGATCATCTGGTCGTGCACCGGATTATTCAGTTGGGGCGTCACTCGGTTGAAACCCGTGGGGATGCGGTCGGCCAACCCGACGGCGAAGTTCAAATAGGCCGAATCGTCGGTAGGGTTGTCGAATTGAGCCGAAACGGTCGCCGATCTCACTTCGGCCTGGGACCTGAGCGATGGGTATTGGCAAGGCTGTCGAGACGGGGTTGGTTGGCGCGGGTTTTTAGGTCCATGTCGAAGGCTCGGCGCGTGATCTGGAAAAAAAAGAACGACAGCCAAGATCCTTCACTCAGGGGAGAAGCTCGTCGATAAGGTTTGCGGCGCCGGGTTCGGGCCTGAAGTAAATCTCGAAGGCAGGCAGGTCCTCCACCAGATTCTGGCAGAAATCCAAGGTCTGCTGAAGCGAATCACGGTCGAACCAAAGAATCGACGCAGTCGCCATCAACTGTTTGAGAGCTGAGGCGGGTCCGATAGGCCTGATTTCGTTGCTTTCGCCATGATGGATGAAGGTTAAGGCTCGAAGCCCAACATCACCATGAGTTGCGACCCGTCCTTCGCCCGCCCAGGGCGTTCCGAAAAGCCTGTATTCGCCCCCTATCGACCTGACAACCACGCGGTCATCGCTGAGGCCTTGAATGCCTGGAGCGCCATGCCACTGCCTCATCAACGTGGTCTTGCCGGCGCCAGAACGGCCCGCACAGAATATTCCATGTTTGTTCCGGCTAATTCCGGCGGCATGAATGATGATGCCTTGATGGGCGGAAAAAAGGTACATCGCAAGGATCTGGTCCAATGGATAGTGCACCGGGTTTGTTATGAGATCGGGGTCGTTCTGCTGATCCTCGATCATCAAAGGACTGCAATACACCGTCGAACTCAGCAGATCTTCACTCAACCTCGCGGCCCACAGGTAACCAGGGTCATGTTCACTGGGAAGGCGAAACAAAATGCCGTCCTGCAAACGATAAGCCGTCCATGTCTCACCTGTCTCGAAAAGAACCGGTAGGTTCGTGACATCCGGCGGTTCTTCTAGTGAAACTTCAACATCAACCTTGAGGTCAACCTCAGCCGAAGAATTGAGGAAAGGCGGATAGATCAGATCTCGGTTGATGATTCGAAAATTCGGCGGGCCTTGCACCGAAAAGCGGAGACCCGCAATCGAGAGCTCGAGTTGCGTGCTCAATCGGAAGCTCGGTCGACCTCAATGATCAGATCGGCCTCTACGAGGTCCTTGATATGGGATTCAAGGTCGACCTCAGCTGTAGCCTCTTCAACATCAAAGGTCTCGACCAGACTGAATTTGATGGATCGAAGATCTCGAACACCGTCAAGTTGATCCCAAATGAACGCTCCGACCGGATTGATGGAAAAAATCTGCTGTAACTGGGCGAGCTTTCCCCTGATCGGAACCAAGATAATCTCGTCTCCGACCTTGCGAGTCGAAAGAACCTCGTTCTTTTGGAAAATTCGATCCAACGAGACCGGTAGTGTCTGACTCGAGTTCATTGAATTCATGATACGGGAATCCCTGTCGCCGTCGTCTTAGGAACCAGGCGCCTGACAGGCCGCAGCGGTACAACTGGTGCCGATCGGCCCCGATCCACCACCGTCCAATTTGCAGCCGACGGCCAAGACTTCCTCCGCGACCAACGAGATCACAAGCAGCGAAGGTCTCTCGTAATGCTGACGAACCCCGGGGCTGCGACCATTGTCCCCGCCCGGAAGCCCGTTCTTGTTGGATTCAGTGTGAGAGATGCTCATATTACGTTCCTTTAACCATCAGACTCTAAGAGA
>CBDTUG010000022.1:0-9702 GCA_965363555.1 uncultured Thermoanaerobaculia bacterium | reverse complement strand
GGCCGGTGCCGTCAAAGGCGAGATTCTACACGGGATCCGGCGAAGCCGGAACCAAAAGGGGCTGAACGAGAAGGCAGATGCTATCCTCTTCTCTCGATTTCACCGGCCGCCCCTCTCCCGAGAATAGAACGGGGCTCGGGTTTGTCGGTAACGGCGAGGGAACACTCCTCGGAGGAACCCATGGATAAGAAACGTCCCAATCTTCATCGCCGCGATTTCGTCAAGCTGCTGGCCGGCAGCGCCGCCGCGACCGGCTTTTCGATCCCTCTGACCTCATGCGGCCCGAGATCGACGGCCGCAGGCAAGCGGGTCATCGTGCTTGGCCTCGACGGCCTCGATCCGAAGATGGTGCAGGCAATGATCGACATGGGCCGGGCGCCCAATTTCAAAAAGCTGGCGGCGATGGGCTCGTTCAAATCTCTACAGACGACGATGCCTGCCCTCAGTCCAGTGGCCTGGTCCTCCTTCATCACCGGCATGAGCCCCGGCGGTCACGGCATCGTCGATTTCACGGTCAGGGACCCCAAGACCTATACGCCGCAGTTCTCGATCTTTGAAAATACGCCTCCCGACATTGCCATCAATCTCGGCGACGTCGAGCTTCCGATCAAGGGCGGCGGACCGGTCTGCCTTCGCAAGGGCACGCCATTCTGGTCCTACCTGACCGAGAAGGGCATCCCGGCCTGGATCTCAAAGATGCCAACCAACTTCCCTGTCGACGAGACCGCAACCATGGCAATCTCAGGGATGGGCACGCCCGATCTGACCGATTCTTACGGATCCTTCAGCTACTTCACCTCGGACACCTGGGAACATTATCCCGATATCTCCGGCGGCACCGTGCACTACGTCGAAGTCCGGGACAACAAGGTTGATGCCGAACTGCTCGGTCCGGAAAATTCCTTTGCCTCCCACGAGGAGGGCAGCAATGACCCCCATGCCGGCAAGGCCAAGGCGCCTTTTTCGGTCTACATCGATTCGGAACGGGACGTCGTGCGTCTGGAGATCCAGGGCCGCACGGTCATACTCAATGTTGGTGAGTATTCCGACTGGATTCCGGTCGACTTCGAACTGATGCCCATGATCGCGAGTGCCCGAGGCAACGCCCGCTTCATGGTCAAGGAACTGAAGCCCCATTTCAAGCTCTACGTCACGCCGATCAACATCGACCCCACCGACCAGGCGGCGCCGGTGACCTATCCGAAAGAAATCGGCGCCGAGATCGCCCGCGATATCGGCGCCTTCTGGACCAAGGGCCTGCCGTGCGACACCAAAGCCTTCGACTACGGCATTCTCAATGACGGACAATATGTCGGACAGGCTGAGATTCTCCTCAAGGAACGGATGAAGCTGTTCGACCACCTCTACTCGCGCTTTGACGAGGGCCTTTTCTATTTCTACGTCTCCTCGACCGACCAGGACACCCACATGCTCTGGCGCAACATGGACAAGACCCACCCCAAACATGCGGAATCAGACATCCGATACGCGGGCTACATCCATCATCTCTACGAAGAGATGGACAAACTGGTCGGCAAGGTCCTTCCCGCAGCGGAAGACCCGAACACCCTGGTGCTAATCTGCTCGGATCACGGCTTTGCTCAGTTCGGACGCCAATTTCACCTCAATACCTGGCTGCGTGACAACGGCTACCTGGCTATCAAGGACACGGCCAAGAAAAAGGAAGAGACAACGATCTTCGATGTCGACTGGTCACAAACTCTGGCCTACAACATCGGCTTCAACGGTCTCTACCTCAACCTCAAGAACCGGGAAGGCCAAGGCATCGTCGAGGCGGAGAAGGCCGACGCGATCACCGCCCGCATCTCAAGTGAGCTGATGGGCCTGACCGACCCCGATACCGGGAAACCACCGATCATCAAGGTCTACCCCAAGAACGAGATCTATAAGGGCGAGTTTGTCAAGGACATGCCGGAAATGCTGGTGGGATTCCACCCGGGCTATCGGAACTCATCGCCGTCGGTCTTGGGCACCACCGGGCAGACAACGATCGATCTCAATCCGTGGGCCTGGAGCGGCGACCACTCGATGGCTCGCGACTCCGTGCCCGGCTCATTGTTCTCAAGCCGAAAGGTAGCGAAGGCCAACCCTTCGATCCTCGACCTGCCGGTAACGATCCTTGAGTTCTTCGGCATTGCGAAACCCGGGCAGATGGAAGGTTCGTCGATCTATTCACGCAACCAGGTTGGGTGAATAGAAGCTGTCAGCTCCCGTTAGCTCTTGATCGGCCTCTTGCCATCTTCCTCATACCCGTAGTGGTAGTAGGAATAATAGTAGGTTGAGTAGTAGTGGTCTCGTTCGATGTCAACGTTGTTCAACAATACGCCGACCACCCGAACTCCACTCCTCTTCAACGTTCGCATCGCATTGGCCACGACTTGACGGCGCGGACCGCCGTATTTGACGACGGCCAACACCATGTCTACGAGTTGGGCGGCGACAACCGGATCGGTCACTGAAGCCGTTGGCGGTGAATCAATGACCACCCAGTCATAGGTCTCTCTGGCGACGTCCAGAAGATCCTTGAAACTCTTCTTCCCAAAGAGTTCCGGCGGGTTCGAGGGCAGCGGTCCAGAAGTCACCATGTCCAGACCGGGAGAACCGGCCAATCCATGGATCACGTCTTTCAGCTCGATTTCGCCCAGCACAAGGCTGGTCAATCCTCGCGTATTCTTGACCTTCATCATGCGGTGAAGCTTGGGTTTACGGAGATCACCGTCGATCAGCAATACGCGGCTGCCTCCCGCCGCCAGGACCTTGGCCAAGTTAAACGACGCCGTCGTTTTGCCCTCGGACGGCACCGACGAGGTCACCAGCACGACCTGGCAGCCCTCCCCCCGAGCAACCAGCATCAAGGCGGTTCTCAGGGTCTGGAATGCCTCGGTCAACGACCGGCTGTTGTCGTCGGTCAACTTCGGCAGAGCCGCCAAAACCTCAAGGTTCAAGAATCGTTCGACCTGATCCGGCGTACGGAGGGTGTGATCCAGGAAGTCCAGGCCGAGAACCAGACCGATTCCGAGAAACAGCCCCAGCACTCCACCAAGCGCAACCGTCCGGCTCAAATTGGGGCTGAACGGCCCCGAAGGCGGCGTTGCCTTCTCGATCACACGAATATTATTCATCCAGGAGGTTGCCGACATGTCAGCCTCGTTCGAGCGGGCCAACATGTCGTCGAGAAACTGTTTGTTCTGGAGGTAGACCTCTTCGAGCCGGTCATACTCCAGGCTGGTTTTGGAGAGTTCGATCGTCTCATTCCTCAAACCCTGGATATTCGAAAATAGCGACTCTTCTCTCCGTTTGACCATGTCGAATCGAGTCTCCATCCCAACCCGCAAAGTCTGAATCTGGCGCTCGATCGTCTGGTCAATACCATCGAGTCGGGTCCGGAGTTCCTTGATCGCCGGGTGTCCCTCCCTATAGGTACCCAGCTTATCCAGCAACTCGACCTCAACCTCACCCCGTCGCTGCAACAGACTGGAGATCGTCGAATCCTCCAGGACCTCGGGGAAGGCAACCTCGGATACGTGTCGGGCCCTCAACTGATTAAGTGCACTCATCTTGGTCTCAAGACCAATCCGCTCGGCCTTGGCCCGGGCATATTCCTTTGTCAAAAGGTCAACCTGTTCGGTGATGACGTTCTTCTGTTCGTCGGCAAAGCTCAGGCTGTCATGTCCCTCTTGAAAAGACATCAGACTCCGCTGGCCATCCTCGACCTGCAAACGAAGAGGATCCAACCGAGATTGGATGACTTCGTAGATCTTGCGGGTCTTGTCGATTCCGGCCTCGATATTGGCGGCAATGTACTGCTGGACGTAAACGTTGAGCCACTCGGCAGCCCGGTCGGGATCTCTCCCGACCATCGACAGCTCGATGACATTACTCTCAGCTATTGGCCTGACGGTCAGCCCCCCAAGAACAACTCCCGGACCAGGATTCCTTCCTTCAAACTCAGGCAACGCGGCCAATCCCAACTGGTCCACGACCCTCCGTGCCAGCCACTCAGTTTCCAGAACCTGCACTTGATCCGAAATATATCGATCCAATTGCCAGTAGCTGACGAAGGCATCAAACTGGTTATTGTTGATCGAAGACGTCGGCTCAACGATCAATTTTGTATCCGCCCGGTAGAGTTTGGGGCGGGTCAAGGACCACGCAGAGGCAAAAACCACCGTAACAATCAACATCGCCAAGACCAGCCAACGCCGCGCCCACAAGAGGCGCGCATACTCCAGGACATCCACCTCGTGTCCCTTATCCTCAACCCACTCATTCATGGCCGGGCCTTCGGGCATACCGAATCCTTGATCCTCCGGTAGCCACCGACCCCTGTCATTCTCCATTTGACGCATCTTACCTCCTGGCGCGAAGGGCCGATCGGCCGTCCGAACCGTTGATCTTACCTCTCATCGCGAGATTTTCAATCGGGACCTCAACGTTTGACGGGCGCCTGAGAATTTCAATCAAGACTCGAGCCCGCTCCAAACCATTGACGTACCCTGTGAACACACCCTCGGCGCCCATCAGGGGCCCAGCCATGATTGTGACGAAACATCCTTCGTTCAGTCCCGTTTCCAACGCCTCCGGTAAAATGTAACCTCGTTCCCCTTCCCTGAGGCGAAGGGCCTCGATAAAACGCTGTTCAACCGTAGCCAACCGACCGCCGAAGCTGACCGCATATCGAACCCCAGGGCAGAAGCGCACCAGGCTAATGTCTGCGTCGCAGTACCATCTAGCGAACACATAGCCCGGAAAAAGAGCCACCGGGCCTCGCGGCGCCCTGACATGCCAGACGGGCTGCTGGTACAGCGGGCAATAGGGCTCAATCTCACGGTCTACGAGGTGTTTTACGACAAAACGCTCCTGCTGAGGCTTGGTTCGCACCACGGCCCATTGCGCCTCAAGCGGCACCTCATTCCCAATAGACATTACAGAACCGAATGACATCCAGCGGTGATTATCGCCGGTTGGAAATTGAAGGTCAAGGAAATCGCGGAGACTCGAATGACTTTAGATGCCATATTTTCGGCTCTGCCGGGTTAGAATGCCTGCGGTTTGCCTCTGCAGGCCAATTCTTCTGTGATGGGACACAAAGTATGACGACTGACTACAAGATCAAAGACATCAATCTGGCCGGTTGGGGCCGACGTGAAATCGAGATTGCCGAGCAGGAAATGCCTGGCCTGATGGCCACCCGAGCCAAGTATGGTCCGGCCAAACCCTTTGCCGGCGCAAAGATCGCAGGCAGCTTGCACATGACCATTCAAACCGCGGTGCTGATCGAAACCCTCGTTGATCTCGGCGCCGACGTTCGCTGGGCCTCGTGCAACATCTTTTCGACGCAGGACCATGCGGCCGCCGCCATTGCCGAGCGAGGCATCCCGGTCTTTGCTTGGAAGGGTGAGAGCCTCGAAGAATATTGGTGGTGCACCCAGCAGGCCCTGACATGGCCTGACGGAACCGGCCCAAATCTCATTGTTGATGATGGTGGCGACGCGACCTTGATGATTCACCGGGGCCGTGCAGCAGAAGAAAATCCAGAGCTGTTGAACGAACCAACCGACAACGAAGAGTCGGAGATCGTCAGCCGACTGCTGGCCGAAGGCCTCAAGGAAGACTCCACCCGTTGGCATCGAATGGTCGAACAGTGGCGAGGTGTTTCGGAAGAGACCACCACCGGTGTGCATCGCCTCTATCAGATGCATAAAAAGGGCGAATTGCTGGTACCGGCGATCAACGTCAACGACTCGGTGACCAAGTCCAAGTTCGACAACGTCTATGGCTGCCGCGAAAGCCTGGTCGACGGCATCAAGCGAGCCACCGATGTCATGATTTCCGGCAAGATCGCGATGATCTGCGGCTTTGGCGACGTCGGCAAGGGTTCCTCGGACAGCCTGGCCGGACAGCGCGCACAGATTTGGGTCAGCGAGGTCGACCCGATCTGCGCTCTCCAAGCCTGTATGGCCGGCTTTAAGGTCACCACCGTAGAAGACGCCTTGCCCCATGCCGACATCTACGTCACCACGACAGGCAACTTCAACGTCATCACCGCCGAGCACATGAGCCGTATGAAGGATCAGGCAATCGTCTGCAACATCGGCCACTTCGACAACGAAATTCAGGTTGCCGCGCTGGAAGCGTGGCCGGGCGTCGTGAAGACGACGATCAAGCCGCAGGTGGATAAGTTCACCTTCCCCGATGGGCACTCGATCTACCTGCTGGCCGAAGGGCGACTGGTCAACCTGGGCTGCGCCACCGGGCACCCCAGTTTCGTCATGTCCAACTCGTTCACCAATCAAGTTCTGGCGCAGATCGACCTCTGGCAGAATCAGCACGAAATCGGTGTGACCACCCTGCCCAAACACCTGGACGAAGAGGTCGCCCGGCTCCATCTGAATAAACTCGGCGCCAAGCTGACCACCCTGACCAAGGAACAGGCAGATTACATCGGCGTTCCTATCGAGGGACCGTACAAGACGGATTGGTATAGGTATTAGGAAAGCTGTCAGCTGTCAGCTGTCAGCGACATGGAAAGCCAACGACAGTGCCAGATGGGATGAGAATTTCGACGCCTTTCAGGATTCTTGGTCAACGTGTGAAATCGGTGCGGTTGGCGTACAGAGCCACGCTTGCCACCATGGCGAAGATAACAATGACCAGGTGAGCCAGGATCAGGTGGTTCCAGGCCAAGACCTCCCGAACCAGTGCCGAATACAGTACTGCCAGCAGCAGCACCGAGGTCACGAAAGCCAACCAGGCGGCCGCCGTAGCTCGAGGGCGACGCTGGCGATGGGCTGCCGTGGCTTCCTGAGCCAGAAGTCCAAGCTGTGTATAGGCAAAAATCTGTCCGCCTACAAAGCCAATGATATTTACACTTTCGAGTTCGAATCTCCCGGTGACCAGAAAGCCGACGGTGATCATCAATCCAGCTGCAAGGATTCCAATCCCAAACAAAAGTGTTGGAAGGAGTACGGTGACGCCAGCGATTTGGCGGGGCGTCAGATGTCCGGCGAGCAGAAGGCGTGTCCTCCGCTCTTCTACCCGGTATGCCTGGGCGATAAAACCCACGATCAAGGGTGCCATGATCAGGAACATCCCCCGGATTCCGGCCGCCGCATGACTCGGAGGGCCGTTTTCTCCTACGGCAGAAAACACAACGCTGATGATGATCACGACCCCCACGGCGAGACCCAGACCTCCGAGCAGGTAGGGCCGGGAGTAGGCGAGTTCAGCTCGCAGAGCGTGCAACATGGTGTCCCTCCTTGAGAATCTGTACGGCGATTTCGTCCACGCTCATTCGTGAAACTTCAACCGTCTCGGCGCCCAGTTTGGTGAGCTGCTGAAGGGTGGCCGGTGCATTCCCGGTAATCACCTGGTGTTCAGTCCTCACTCGCCGGTATTCGACGACCCCGGCCAGTTCGATATCCTCATCGTGGAGCCGAAAGGAAATCCGCCGCCAGAGCTCGCCCAACTCCTCCCGTCCGGTACGGAGCACCAACTGACCGTCCCGAAGAAAAGCCAACTCGTCGGCCAGACGGCTGATATCAGAAAGTACGTGGGTTGAGTACAGCACAGCGTGCTCTCCGTCTTCGGTGATTTCCCAGAGCACGTCCAAAACCTCTGCCCGCACAATTGGATCCAGACCGGCTGTAGGTTCGTCCAGGAGAAGCAGGCGAGGCCCGTGGGCCAGAGCAGCAACAAGGGCGAGCTTGGTGCGGTTGCCCCGGGACAGGGCGTTGACCGGAGTGTCCATGGGCAGCGCGAAGCGCTCTGCAAGTCGATGACCACGATCACTTGACCACCCGGGCATGAGCTGGGCAAGAAAATTCAAATTTTGACTGGCTGTCCACCGCCGGAAAAACCCGTTTTCCTCGCCGACATAGCCGACCTCACGACGATACTCTGTTTGAGCCGGGTGGACGGGCGACCCGAAAACTTCGGTCCCGCCCTCATCAGGCACCATCAGTCCGGCCATACAGTTCAGTGTCGTCGTCTTTCCGGCGCCGTTCGGCCCAACGAGGGCGAGCACCGTTCCGGGATTGAGGATGAGATCGAGCGGTCCCAGGCAGAAACCTCGGAAGCGTTTTGTCAGACCGGTCATTTTGAAGGCGGGAGAGCCCTCCTGCCGGAATTCGTTCATTGGTGTGCCCCTTTCTTGAGAAGGTCGTCCAGAATGTGACGCATCTCGGCTTCACACAGACCCTCGGCACCGGAGTGGGCGAGCAGCATCTTGAGTGCGGTCGCGAACCGAGCCTCGGCGATTTTTTGCTTTTTCCCCACGGGAATAGGTGTCACCCAAAATCCCTTGCCACGGCGGGATTGCACCAACCCTTCGCGTTCCAGATCGTCATAGGCCCGCTGAACAGTGATGACGCTCACCCGTTGCTCTTTGGCGAGGCCACGTATCGACGGCAACGGGGAGTCACCACTGAGATTTTCAGACAAAATTTTCGCGCGAATCTGGCGCGAGACCTGCGCGTGCAGGGGCTCGTCCGACAGCTCGGAAAGGTTCAAGATCATCGCGCCCCCTCGCGCACGCGGGGCACCAACATGGCGGCGGTCCAGTCGTCCTCCGGCATGCGGCCGGTCTGGAGCTGGACGCTGTCGAAGAGTCCGGCGAGCCACAAAGAGGGCGGTCCGGTCAGGGGCTTTTGAGAAAGCATCAACTCCAGAGCCTGGTACCCCAACGGATCTCCACTGGCGTCGCGTGCCTCAGGCAGGCCGTCGGTCAGCAGGAGGAGGCTCTCATCGTCGCCGATCTCGGTGGTAAGGGAAGCGTAGGCGACATCCGCACGAACACCCAGTGGAAGACGTGGACCTGGTACCGACAGAGGCAGCGGGGGCCGACCTGACCGTACCAGATAGGGATCCGGCGCACCGCCATTGGCCAACTCCAGCAGCCGTTCTGACGGACGGTATCTTGCCAGGGTCAGTGCGACGAACTCACCTCGACCGAGTTCGGACGCAAGCCTGCGGTTGAGGTGGGACAGCGACTCGGCGACTCCGTCTGATGCGGTGACGAATGGCAGCATCGCCTTCACCGAAGCCATGATGAGGCTGGCTGCAAAGCCTTTTCCGGCCACGTCGGCGACGACAAGGTCGAGGCTGCCGTCTCCGTGCTGCAAGATATCGTAGAAGTCGCCCGCTACAACTCGAGCCGGAAGGCACCGAGCGGCCACCTCCCAGCCGGGGCCCGCCATCTCCGACGGGGGCAGGAGGCGGCGCTGCACGTCGCGAGCCATCTTCAGTTCGCGCCGGCCGAGTTCCTGTTCCACCAGCGCCTCAAGCTGCAGGCGTTCAATCATGTCGCGGCGGTGACCGGATTCCAGTGCGGCGACCTCGAACTCGTCCCCATCCCCGCTCGTCAGCAGCCCCTCGGTGGCAAGTAGGTCAAATGCGGCCTTGACAGGGGACGGTGCCACACGGTGCTGGCGCGCCAGGTTACGGTGACTGGGCAGGCGGTCACCGGCCTGGATCTCGCCCTTGATGATCAGGCCTCGGAGCTGGCGTGCAATCTGCTCGCTCAATGGCTCGGGGTCCCCCGGGACGAGGTGGAGAAGCAACGAACGTGCATTACTGTTCATAGGCAATATATACAGTATGTCCTGAAGATCATGTTGTCAAGAGTGGATTAAAACCATTTCGTGGGAACGCCGCAATTGGAATGATTTGGGGAGGTATATC
>CBDTUG010000021.1:0-9779 GCA_965363555.1 uncultured Thermoanaerobaculia bacterium | reverse complement strand
CACCCCAGCGATCGGCACAACGACCACCTTCGCGAGAGGGAGAGCGCTCCGAACGGTCACCAACGAATCGTCCTTCAGCGCAACCCGATCCAGCCACACAGCTGGATCCTACGCCATCGAATCAGGAGTCAATCACCTGCGCCAAGTGCGGAGCGATACAGCCCAGGGGCGTCGAGTGCGTGAAATGCGGCGTCTTTTTTGACAAAATTGAGACTGTTACCCAACTGTCCAACGACCCAGACAAGATCGCTCGGGAAATTGTCGAAAACTACCGACCTCTACTCCGGAGTGCAGCGGTTTCCCTAGCTCCAGCCATTCCTCACCAAACAGCCGCGAGAGTATTGAGGCCGTACCTCGATCCCCGGGCCAACTGGGAGGATGGCGAGGAATTCATCATCAATATGGATGAAGAGTTGATCGCCACCTTTGACACCGCCGAGGCAACCGAGTCCCTGAGTTCAAATCTCCTGCTGACAAACCTGAAACTGATGGTATTCCGACCGACTGACGAATCGGTGTGCGCCGGTTTCGACCTCTGGTCAATAAAGCAGCTTGTATTGGTCGGTGAGAAACAAAATTTCCTGGTGGTCGATGAAAAGACCGTTGAATTGCCGATCGTACCCCCTGACCAGCAGGAAATCAGGAAGACCTTTATCAAGATGACATCCGAGATTGTTCGCGCTCTGAAACAGGCCGACAGGGCGGCCCGCCTTAAGGCCAAACAGGCCTGGCACGCCGACCCCCATCGTAGCAGCATGGCTGAAAGGGAGATGGGTTCTGGGGTCGGACCACGCAGAGGCCGTATGACCCTCGAGTCTCTCGATCTCCGCGACCTGGTGCCGGCCCCTCACACCACTGAGACCGCCGAAAAACCAACCCCGGAGAAAGGCAACCTTCTGTCCGGCATCAAGGACATTTTCAAGAAGAAGTGAACAAGCCGGCGGAGCCTAAAACAAAAACGAATAACCGACCTTGGCAAAGAGGGTGCGGTTTTCGGTCCTCAGGTCATAGTTTTCGTTACCGAAGGCGCCGTCGCTGTACCCAACGAAGACGACCGTGCGCGGGTTCACCTTGTACGAAAAGAGGAATTGCGTAGAAAGAGCGTCACTTTCTCGATCAATGACATCGTCGTAAAGAAGCGGGTCGCGGTCGATCGCCGTGTGCTGCACGATCAATCGGATGAATGTCCGGATGTTGAACTGCCACACGCCACGAAGCTCGGTGACCGCGGCGGAAAATAGTCGACCCTCATCGACGTCGAGCGTCTGGTAGTTGTAGTCGAGATCCACCAGGAGGTGACGACCGCTCCGGACAGTCACCTGAGGCGACAGATTCATTCGAGTAGCCGGCTGAACGTTCGTAAAGTCAATCCAGTCACCGTAGAGCACACTCAACCCAAATTGCACAATGCGATTGGGCTGCATACCTCCGCTGAACCAATAGCTGTCAGTCGAAAAATTGCTGCCGGAATAGACCCTGTTCCCGTTGGATACCCGAAGGTGGCCCATACTCTGGAACGGCCCCTCATAGCCGATCCAAGCCTCGGTCTCCCGTTCAAAAAAAGACCCATCCTGGCGCTGCCCATAATCCGAGGCCACTCCCACTTCCAGGCGGTTGAACCAGTCACCCGACTCCCCCCACCAGTAACGTTCGACACCGAGGCCGCCCTTTTTAAAATCAACATTGGGTTGAAACCCGAGATCTGCCCGGAAGCCCTCGGCCATGTCCCTGTACCAAACCCACCCTCCCCAGTTTCGCTCTGAGTGGTTGTAGTTCAAGACCAAGGCGTGCCCTTTGACCTCGTCCTCAACGAGCTCGAATTCGTCGGACATCTCCGGGTTATATTTGGTACGACTCCAGGCAAGGTTGGCAACGAAGGTGTCGTTCTCACTGAGACGATACTGCAAATCCCCGCTGAAGACCCGGCTCGAATATCCCTGCTCACCCTCCCGATCCGTCATCATGATTCCGACGGTGGAGTTTTCGCCAAAATCCAGTCGATACCGGCCCACCGACGACAGGTTGTTCTGGTCGAATGAGGCCCCAAGCGATCCTTCAGCCCCTGGTATCAAGACATTGGTCACCTCATCCTCGGCCGAGAAAACTCCGTAGGTGTGGCGCCCTGACTTACCGGTCACCTTGAGGGCAACCGCGGGGTCGGCGATCGTACGCGTGTGCAACAAATTGAGTGGGGTATTGAAATAGTCCGCACCGACCTGGAAGAACGGGCGCGTCTCGCGGTAGAACAAGGCGAAAGTCTGGTTGATATCCACCTGCACAGCGTCGGCTTCGATCTGAGAGAAATCAGGATTGACTGCAGCCGCCAGCGTGATATTCGGTGTCAAACCCCACGCTGCGGTCACGCCGATATCACTCGATTTGTCGACCTCTTCAAGGTCACCATCCGGAAAATCGGGGCGCTGTTCCACGTACGACCCGGTCAGGGTCGGTACGATTTCCAGGTTTCGACCGGGCTCGGCACCGTCGAATCCGATGATCTTGGTCGTTTGACTGAGATAGGAATTGTTCCCCCTATCCCGTGAAAAGAGACCAAGGTGGTGCCGGTTGTTCCGTGGATAAGAACGCATCAAATCCAGACCCCAGATCTGAGGGACCGAAGCCTTCTGAAACCTGATCTGGTTGAAGGGAATGGCCATCTCAACCTCATACCCGGTTGCCGTCAACCGACCCTTGGAGAACCAGATGGCATTCCACGACATGTCATATCGATGATTGACATCGTCATTGAGGGCATCCATCTGAACACCGAGAGGATTAGCGATGAATTCATAAGCGCGCCGTTGGTCATTGAAGGTATCAAGCACAATCCCGATCCAGTCGTCATTCCACAACTGATCCCGGTCGGAGTACCGAGCACGTACAGCCGAAGGGTCCGGGTCGAAACACCGAAATGCCACCAGAACCCTGTCCTGATCCCAGGTCAAGCGGACCTCGGTGGTAACGGGCGCCGGAATATTTTCACCAGGTCGGACCTCGTAGGCGATCTCGAACCGGGCGGCCTCTCTCCATGCCGCCTCGTCGATCACACCATCAATGACGATCTCACCGGTTGCCCGGGGAATCGAAATCGGCGCCGGCGGCTCGTCCTGGGCACCGGCCACCGAAAGGGTCGCTGCAATGCACAACAGGACTGATACTGACCGAATGAAAATCGAAACTGCCGAGATACCCGCAATCCCCCCAAGTCAGTGTACGGAATTTGCCCGACAACTGTTGCGGGCTAAAAACTCCAACCCACCCGAATCGCCACCAGCGCCGTCACCATGATCAGGAGATTCAAGGGCACGCCGACCTTCAAGAAATCGGTGAATCGGTAATTCCCGGGACCGGACACCATCAGATTGGTCTGGTAACCGATCGGCGTGGCGAAACTGGCAGAGGCAGCAATTGCGACGGCCACAACAAAGGGAATCGGATCATGCCCGGCTTCGGTTGCCGCCTTGAACGCAATGGGGAACATCAAGGCTGCCGCGCCGTTGTTGGTGATCAATTCCGTCATTACGGAGGTCGCCAGATACACCGCCGCGAGCAGGCCCATCACTCCAAAAGCCGCCACCGCCCCCACTAAATTGTGGGCCAGGAATGCGGCCGCTCCTGTCTTGGTCAAAGCCTGGCTGATGCCCAGGGCCGCGGCAATGACCACCAGGACGTTGAGCTCCAAAGACCGCCGAGCCTCTACGACCGTGACCGCCCTGGTGATCAACAGCATCAGAACGGCCAACACCGCCGCTTTGAAGATGTCCATCACACCGGTTGCCGCGAGCAGAACCATCAAGACCAGTGGCGCCATCGTCAGCAAACTCTTCCGGGTGTCGATTTCCGGCATATCGGCTGCCTTGCTGATCAAGTAAAAATCCCGCGCTGCCCCCCATCGTACGCTGAAGTCGGATCCGGCCAGCAGCAGCAATGTGTCGCCGGGCCTCAGTCGAATGCCACCGATGCCTTGACGTACATGTTCTCCGTGATGGCGGACGGCAAGAACTGCAGCGTCGTACTGGCCTCGAAAGTTACCTTCCTTGATGGTCTTCCCCAGCATCGGTGAGGATCGGGACACAACCGCCTCCAGCAGCCGGCCCGGACCATCAGCCGGCGCTATGTCCTCCCAGTTCATTTCCTCACCGGGCACGAGCCCGGCGATCTTTGTGAGCTGAGGCACGCCTTCGGGGACGCCGACAAAATGGAGACGATCCTCCCCCTCGAGAACCTCGTCAGGTTTGACCGCCACGATAACGGCGTCGCCTCTATAGACTTCACTCAAAAAGAGGGATTTCAGGTGCCGCAGCCCGGCCTGCTCGACCGTTTTGCCGACCAACGGTCCGTCCTCGACGACCCTCATTTCCAGTACGTACTCCTGCCCGTCCACGGCGCCCTCAGCGCTCCTCCGGTCCGGCAGCAGAAAGAAACCAACTGTCAGCAAGTAGATCATGCCGACAATCACCGCAGGAATGCCAACCCTGGCAAGATCGAACAGGCCCAGCGAGGCGCCGCTCTCGGCTTGCAGCATGCCGTTGACCACCAAATTGGTCGAGGTCCCAATCAGCGTGCAAGTTCCTCCAAGGATCGCGGCATAGGACAGCGGGATCAGATATTTGCTGGGGGCGACACCCCTGCGTTCCGCCCATTCTTTGACCGCCGGAGCGAACATCGCCACAATCGGCGTGTTATTGAGGAAGGCCGACATCGCACTGACCGGCACCATCAACCGAATCAACTCCCAGCGCCCCGGTTTACCTCGGCCCATCACCCGATCGGCGAAGAATTCCAGGGCCCCGGAGGCCTGCACGCCGTAGGCGACCACGAAGAGCAGAGCAACCGTCAACATCCCGCGGTTGGCAAAGCCACCCAGGGCCTCGGCCGGCGTGACCACTCCCGCCAACAACAGGACCCCCAGCGCACCGAAGATCACCGCGTCCGGCTCGAGCAACTCCATGACCAGGGCGACCAGCATCACCCCGATGACACCGAGTGTCAGAAGAGCCTCAAATTCCACTCAGGCGTCTCCAGGCGGAGATCCCGGGGACGAAGCCTCCGTCGCTGCGGCGCCCTTCTCTTCTTCCATCATTCGAGCTTCCAGAGCCCGTCCGCTATCCAGCAGAACCGCTGCCCATGTCAAGTCCTCGGAATTTTCCAGGAAAATCTTGATCATCATGGTCAGAGGCACCGACAACAGCATTCCAACTGTGCCCCACATCCACCCCCAGAAAACCAGGGACAGGAAGACCACCAGGGTTGAAAGGCCGAGCGAACGCCCCAGAAGCGCAGGCTCAATCAGATTGCCGAAGAGTACGTTGATCACCAGAAAGCCGACGGCAACGGCAAGACCCGGCGCCAATCCCAGTTGTACGAAGGCCAGCAGGACCGCCGGCACAGCCGCCACGATCGAGCCGATATTGGGGATGTAGTTGAGCATGAAGGCCACCAGGCCCCACACGACGGCAAAATCAAGACCAAGGACTCCGACCCACAGACCGACCAGCAGCCCCGTGGCAACACTGGTCACCGTCTTGATCGCCAGGTAGCGTTGAACCTGCGCGGTCACCACCGCGAATCGGTCGAGATTCCCGCTGCCTCCGCCGAAGGCCAGGTGGATCTTGGTCGGGAACGTCGTCGCCTCGAGCAGCATGAACACCAGGGTCAGGATAACCAGGAAGGTATTCTGGAGGGCTGCAAGGACCCCCTTGAGGCCGGTGCCGAGAAATCCCATCATCTGTCCCGGTTTGATCATCTCAAACGGCCTGAAATCCTGATTCTCGACCGGCTCGATCGGCAGAATTTCGAAGGGCAGGTTCTCGGCCCAGGTCTGAACTGAAACCCACAACAGGTCAACCCGTTCTTCGTACTTCGGAACTGCTGCCGTGAACTGGTTGATCGAGCCACCAACGATGGCGCCTACACCCGAGAGGACCCCGCCCAGTACCAGGACCACGATCAGAACCGAGAGTACGGTCGGCACCCGGCACCGAGTCAACAAGGCAACCGCCGGCAAACACAATATCGCCAAAAACGCCGCCAGTACGAACGGGACCAGCAGCGGCCCGGCAAATCGCACGCCACCTATGATAATGATTGTCGAGGCCGCGATCAGCAGAAATTGCGCCCCGCCCCGAGATCGATCGTTCGTACCCATCATGGAGACATGGTAGCAAGAACACAGGGGCAAAGGGTCGAAAAGTCAAAAGGGGCAAAGGGGTCGAAAAGTTCAGGCGCCTAACACGGTCTGTGGTGTGAAAATCTCCAGCCGGACCGCCTACTCCGGAGTTGAATTTTGAACGTTGAGCGTTGCACGTTCGTCATCCGCCGGATCAGGAGCAGCCTTCTCTACACGGCTGATCATATCCTCCAGCCGCTCTAGCGCCGGCCCCTTCTCAACCAGCAGAACCAGGGTTGTGCCGGGCTCGGACGATTCGAGAGAAAATCGGAAACTGGGTTCGCAATTGTTCCAGGCCACCAACGGGAGGATCTGCTGATCAAACTCTCGCGTCAGCTCCCTCATGGTGTGGGCCATGCCATCCTCAGCCATGTCGATTTCCATGGTGACGGCCGATTCACGTTCCAACCGGCGGATCCATCGGGCAACATCAACACCCTGGCCGCCAAAAAGATCAATCCATGCCCGCGACCGGCGCCCAACGTCCTCGGGGGGTGCATGGAGAGCAACCACCGGGTGCTCGACCCCGAATTCCGAGTGCACCAGATCGGCAACCAGAAGATTGAGTTCGTCGTTCGTCGTTGCAGCGATCACCAGGGAATCCCTTTCGACGCCGGCTTCTTCGTAGGTTGTAGAATCCCTGGCATCCCCACAGACGGCCGAGATTCCTGAAGCCCTCAATGAATCGAGACGCCACGACACCCCGTCGATGGCGACGACCGTACGACCGCATTTTTTCAATCCTTGAGCCAACAACTCAGTCAGGGGATTCGCGCCGATGAACACGGCCCGAAGTCGAGCCGGGTCCGAGGCATAACCCAGAATCCGAGGCAAGACAACAGCCATAACGGTCGACCAGATGACGGTCATCAAGATTCCCAGGTAGACCAGGCCTTCCAGGGCCTGGGCGCCCTCAACCTTCATGGCCACCATGTGTTGGGCTGCAAGCGAGGCCACCGCCGCGGCAACGATTCCCCGTGGAGCGGTCAGGCCGACCACCAGGCGCTCCTTCCATGGCATCTGGGCGGGCCACACCGAAGCGACGACCGAAACCGGCCGAACGACCAGAATTAAAAGGGCGATTACCGCAGGACCCTTCCAACCCAGCTCCAACATGGCGCCCAGATCCAGGGCGCCGGCCAGCAGGATGAAGAGCATCGAGATCACCAGCGTCGTCAGCTGACCCTTGAAGGCCTTGACCGACACCAGGTCGGGCAGTTCGGTCGCCGACATCGTGAAGCCCATGACCATCGCCGCCAGGATGCCCGCCTGCGGCGCCTGATGTTCGGCCAACTCGTAACACACCATCAGAAGAGCCAGAATCGTCAGATTCCTCAACTCGCCACTGACAAGACGTGTACGAACAACTAACTTGGCCAGCGCACCGGCAACAAAACCCAGGATGACCCCGGTCAGCGTAATCACCGTCAGTTCGGTCAAGAGCTCTCTCATCGGAATGCCGGCGCGCTCCGTCCATTGCAGCACGAAATAGGCCAGAACAGCCCCGATAGGATCGATGAGCAGGCCCTCAGACAGCAACACCGTCTTGACCTCCCGCGGCGCGATCAAGTGGCGCAGCAGGGGCACGATCACTGTGGGACCCGTCACGGTCATGATCGCCCCGAACAGAGAAGCCATCGGCCAGGCCATGCCGAGGACCAAATGAGCCGCGAGGGCCGCACCCACTCCGGTGACCACCACCCCAACGGTCAGCAAATTCCGAACAGGTCCGCCAACTTCGAGTAACCGACGCGGGTCCAGGGTCAAGCCGCCCTCGAACAAAATGATGGCAACGCCCAGATGAACCAGCGCTGTCAGAAGCTCTGGCCCCAAGGCCTCCGGAGCGAAAAGGGCCAATCCGGCCGGCCCGCAGAGGATCCCGAAAATCAGCAGCGGCAGAATCGCCGGAACCTGAAATCTCTCGGCAAGAACCTGGGCTGCAATGCCCAGAGCGACCGCCGCGACCAATGTCGTCAATATCATCGCGTCAGTGTAGCTGACCCAGCAGAGCCGATTCCGGCTCTGCTGGATGCTCTCAGCGATCAGCGATCAGCCCGCACATGTGCCACCGGACACCTGGCTGACGTATCAAACCGCCTTGTCGTAGCTATTGTCGGAGTTTTTCATGCATCAAAACTGACAGCTGACGGCTGATAGCTGATAGCCGACAGCTCTAAATCACCCCATTGGCCTTGTCAAAAGAATCCAATGGCTCTCGGGTCACGGTGAATTTCAGGCCCGCTTCTTTGAGTTTGGCCAGCACAGGCTTGTAAATCGCATCATGGGTCGGCAGTAGACACCCGGAAAGCTGCAATTGACCGTCGAGCATCATCTCGGCAGCCAATGCCGTCGGCAACCCGACGGTGGTGGCCATCGCAGACATACCGAGGGCATCACCGGTCTCGACCATCGTATAGGTCACCCGTTCACATACAGTCGGACGATCCGGGTATTCGACGTCCATCTGGTGAACCAGAATCACCATGTCGCTCGCCCCTGGTTCCGGCGCCAAACGATGTTCCAAGAGATGAGCCAGCATGTCCGCCGTCGTATTGCCAGGACTGCCGCTGGGCTCCTGGTCGAAAAGACCCAAAAACCGCAGATTCTTGATGACTTCTCCGGTGGGGTTGAGTTCGAGGAAAAGAGTCGCTGCCTCGACGACCCTATCTTCCGGCACGGGCAACGGGAGGAACATGCCAACCACTTCCCGTGGCGATCGCTCGGCTAAATTGGGGATGGCCAAGCTTGTATTCGTCAGACCCAATTTGACGATGCGGGACCACGTATCGCAATAGCCCGGCCAACGCAGGGTCCCCCGGATCATGGTTCGAACGTCCTGAAGGTCAAAGTGGTCCCGATAACTCAGAGAATCCCGATTGGGATAGGCTTCGAGCGTTCCAACGCCTTCGACTTCAACCGGCCAGGTGTGCAGGAAAAGCCTGCGATGAGGAACAATCCGGATCTGACCATCGACCATGTACTGCGCGCCCGCCTGACCGGCTGTCGCGACATTCCAGGGATTCCAGGTGATCAGGTAATGCATGGGATTGGAGGCCATGCTCTCCGGCGCCGGCACGCCGGAACCAAAGGACCTGAAGGATAAAATCTTGCCCTTTTGGTCCCGGACCTCCTGGACGGCTTCCATCGCCATCATGTGGTCGATGCCGGGATCGAGTCCCATCTCACCGAGCAGCATCACACCCTGGTCACGGGCCCACGCCTCGAGTTCCCGGGTCTCGTCCGACAGGTACGATACCGAGACCATGTTGGCGCCCTCTTCAACGCAGTGCCTGGCGACCGCTGCCTGAAAACGAGGAGCCAAGAGGTTGCAGACGACGTCGGCGCCCTTGATTGCGGCGGCCAGTTCCGGCTCTTCGGTCGCATCCATGGCCATCGCCCGGGCTTGCGTGCCATTCCCGATCCTATCTTGGGCGGCAGCAATGTCCATGTCGGCAACGACGGTCTCCCATCCCCGCTCAGGACCGAGATCAACCAAACGTCGAATTAGGTAGGGTGCGGACCGTCCGGCCCCGAGAATGACGACTTTTTTCGTGGAAACTCCTCTTCCCCTCTTCAGTGACCGAGCGTAGCGACCATCACGGCCTTGATT
>CBDTUG010000020.1:0-9924 GCA_965363555.1 uncultured Thermoanaerobaculia bacterium | reverse complement strand
ACCGGGGCCAAAACCGCGTCAAGCAATCGGAACTCCATGAAACCGCCCCCAATGGCCGCAACATAACTCAGATACACAAGAAGGGTCACCGAAAGGGCAGATTCAAAGGTCAGCTTTCTGGTGATGAGGCCCGTTCCGAGGTGGTAAAACAGGGCAAGGCCAAAGGCCACAGTGAACACGGGAAACGACACTGCAAAATCGCTCAGGTATGACCCTCCTGAGCTGAAATCGAAACCTGGAACCTTGGCATAAAAGGTGTTGGGAAGAGGATCGCCGTAAAAATTCCACCGCCACCAAAGGTGACCGGCAACGCCTGCCGACCACAGGGTCAGACCGCCCAGGACCCACCGAGACCGGAACGTCCCTGGATTAGTCAACAGAAGAAAGAGCAGCGTGAGGCCGGCGAAGAGGAAGCCCTCCGGGCGGGTCAGACACAGGAGCAACAGCGTTGGGCCGAGGACAAAATCCTCAGCCCGGGAGATGCTCCCCTTGGCTCGCCGCCAGGCAAGAACGGCCACACCCAGAACCAGAAAACCGAAGAGTCGGGTTTCCATGCCCGAGGTCGACCACAGGGCGAAGGTTCGATTTGAAGCCATCAGCAGGGCGGCGGCCAACCCGGCCCAGGCGTTACGGGCGAGGCCCCCGGCCACGATGAAGAGCAGGACCAGCGCCCCGACACCGAGCCCCAACGAGACGACATGAACGCCGGGTTCGAAGGACCCGGTCGCCAGACGGATGACCGTCAATACGGCCAGCCATGCCGGACTGGTATAGCCCTCGACCCGGTCTCCTTGATTCCATACCGGGCCCCACCCATTGATCCAGTTCTCCGAATACCGAAAGAAGATATAGGCATCGTCCTGAACAAAAAGGTAGAAGAGGGCGTGGGCGACAAAGGCGGCACACACCAGCACCAGGGCCGCCCATGCTGTTCGCCGGGTTCCCGCAGAATTTTCCGGCAGCGTCACAATGCCGCCTTCAGCAGCCGAGGCGTCACAAACCAGCGAAGGGTTGCATGCCTCCGGCGGACGTCACTCCAGGCGCCTTCAAACTCGAGGCAGGCAACGGCGGCGGTCGGGAACCTGAAGTTCCCACCACCGATCAGCAACGAGATCATCTCCTCCCAGGTTGGGTTATGGCCGACCAGGAGCGCACAAGCAATCGCAGGATCGAAGGATCGAACAATATCCAGAATGACCTCGGGATCGCCCCCGTACAGTCTCTCTTCGGAGACGACCCGGCAGTCCCATCCGCCACCCTCGACCGCCAAGCGTGCCGTTGCTATGGCACGAACGGCCGTCGAACTGATGATGACCATCGGCTGACAGCCGGCCCGGTCAAGAAAACGACCCATCCGGGCCGCAGCCCTTTCCCCTCGTGGGGCCAGAGGGCGCTCATGGTCCGACCTCCACGGACCGTCCCAGGAACTCTTCCCATGGCGCATCAACATCAGAAGGGGCATCGTGCCATTGTAGACATTCCCTCGTCCGAAATGAGCTCTCATTTGGGAAGGTGCTGAATTCAAGGATCAGGTCACAGGCTGCAGGCTTCAGGAAACACAACAAGCACTGAGACCTGCAACCTGCAACAGTGACCTGAGACCTGTGAACTGTGACCTGGCATTCCGAGACGTCGTGTTAGTGTTGTTCGAGGGTGAATAATGAGTCTACGCTTTGCACTTGTCGGTTGCGGACGGATCGCCAAAAAGCACGCCGAGATCCTCCGAGGGGGCCACGTCTCCGGCGCCGAGCTTGCGGCCGTATGTGACATCCGAGAGAACCGGGCACAGGCCTTCGGTCAGACATATGGCGTGCCTCACTTTTCCAGCCTCCAGCAGATGATGGAGACGAAGACCGACATCGACGTGGTCTGTGTTTTGACCCCCAGTGGTGATCATGCAGCCAACACACTCGAATTGGCGCCGTTCGGCAGACATATTGTCGTCGAAAAGCCAATGGCTCTTAAGGTCGATGATGCTGACCGGATGATCGAGGCCTGTGACCGCGAGGGAGTCCGGCTCTTCGTTGTCAAACAGAACCGCTATAACCGTGCCGTCGTGCGCACCCGAGAAGCTTTGGAACAGGGGCGCTTCGGCCGCTTGGTCATCGGCACGGTCAGGGTGCGGTGGTGCAGGACCCAGGAGTACTACGACCAGGACGCCTGGCGAGGAACCTGGGAATTCGACGGTGGGGTTTTCGCCAACCAGGCCAGTCACCACGTCGATCTGCTGCAGTGGATGTTGGGTGAGTGGGACTCGGTCTTCGCCAAGGCGGGCACACCGCTGGTCGACATCGAGGCCGAAGACACCGGAGTGGCGGTCATCAAGTTCCGCAATGGCGCTCTGGGCATCGTCGAGGCGACAAACGCCACCAGGCCCAGTGATCTCGAGGGTTCTCTATCCCTGCTCGGAGAGCAGGGGTCGGTGGTGGTTGGAGGATTTGCCGTCAATGAGGTGCAGACCTGGCAGTTTTGTAAATCGGCAGCCGGCGATGAGCATGTGGCCGGCGGCGTTGGAGAACAACCACCCGACGTCTATGGCTTCGGGCACATCCCCTACCTCGAACACGTCGTCGGCTGTATTCGGGGCGACCGGCCGGCCCTGGTTGACGGGCTTGAGGGGCGGCGGTCCATCGAATTGATTTCCGCGATCTACGAGAGCATCGAAACCAGCCGAGAGGTCTTCCTCCGGTTCAGACCCAAGAAATGCAGGTTAGGAATTCCCGGTGTCTGAGGTTTTCAATCAGTGTGTTTTCACCGGGGTTGCGCTGGGTGAGGGTGTTGAGTTGGGGCCGTTCGTTGTCATCGGGCAGCCCTCCAGGGGCCAGAAGGAGGGCGAGGACGAAACCGTGATCGGCGCCGGGTCGGTCATTCGCTCCCACACTGTGATTTATGCAGGTGCTCGATTGGGCGAGAAATGTCAGACCGGGCATGGCGCCCTGATTCGGGAGCACTCGACTCTGGGTGATGAGGTCAGCGTCGGCTCCCATACGGTGATTGAACATCATGTAACGATCGGCAACGGTGTCCGAATTCATTCACAGGCCTTCGTGCCGGAATTTTCCGTACTGGAAAACCACTGCTGGGTTGGGCCCAACGCCGTCTTGACCAATGCACGTTATCCCCTGTCGGACGGGGTCAGGGAAGAACTGATCGGCCCGACCCTTCGTGAGGGCGCCATCGTCGGCGCCAATGCGACCCTGCTTCCCGGCGTCGTCATCGGCAGGCGCGCACTGGTTGGAGCCGGCGCGGTCGTCACCGAAGATGTACCCGACGGCGCAGTCGTCATCGGCAATCCGGCACGGATCATCAAAACGACGGCGGATCTGCCGTATTAGTTACTCCCGCCCCAACAAAGCGAAAAAGCGAGGCGGAGTTTCCTTGTTTCCACCTTCGCCGGGTTACGATGGACCATGCGCATACCCATGGTCGACCTTCACGCCCAGTACCTGGAAATCCAGGAAGAAATCGACACGGCCATGGCCGAGGTCATCGCCAATTCGGCCTATATCAAGGGGCCGTTTGTCGAGAAATTCGAGGTCGCGTTCGCCGAGTCGGTTGGGGTCGGGAACTGCATCGGAGTCGGCAATGGAACCGACGCCCTCTTCATTGCTCTCAAGGCCTCAGGGATCGGCCCGGGCCACGAGGTGATTACGGCGGTCAACACCTTCGTCGCGACGCCGGAGGCAATCAGTCTCACAGGAGCCCGGCCCGTATTCTGCGATGTCGATCCCCAAACCATGACGATTGACCCGGATCTGATCGAAGAACGACTGACCGAGCGGACCCGGGCCATCATTCCGGTCCATCTCTTCGGACGAGTGGCCGCAATGGACCAGATCATGAATGTGGCCGGCCGTCATGGATTGATGGTCGTCGAAGATGCCGCCCAGGCCCACGGCGCCAGGATCAAGGGCACGGCCGCGGGCGCCTTCGGCAACGCCTCGACTCACAGTTTCTACCCTGGAAAAAACCTCGGCGCCTACGGGGACGCCGGGGCGATCCTCACGTCGGACGACGACCTCGCTCTGTGGGCCAGGAAATTTGCCAACCACGGTCGCTCGACCAAATACGGCCACGAGTTCTCTGGCATCAATTCACGATTGGACGGGCTTCAGGCAGCGGTACTCTCGGTCAAGCTGAGGTATTTAGAGCGCTGGTGCGAGCTCAGAAGAGAACACGCCCGGACGTACTCCCGGCTGCTACAGGGCCTCGAAGGCGTCATCTGCCCTGAACTCCCCAAGGACGGTGAGCACGTTTTCCACCTCTACGTCGTCCGGGCATCGGATCGCGACCGGTTGGTCCTGCACCTCAAGGACCGAGGGATCGGCTGCGGGATCCACTATCCCCAGACCATGGCCGACCTGCCGGCCTACAGTGATCAGTGGGACGGCGATCGAGACTTCCCCGTCGCCACCAGGCTCAGTCGGGAAATTCTCTCCCTGCCCCTCTATCCCGAAATGAAGACCGAACAGATTGAGAGTGTCGTCGCCGAAATTCGGAATTTCTATCGCTAGCCCGCGCTGAGGACCAACTCTCTTCCGAAATCCATTCTTGGCTTCGCTCAGGTGTCGGCTGACGCCGCCTCAAGTTCAGCCATGCCGTCAAGGACTTCGTCCCGGGGCAAACCCCCAGCCGCCAACTGGGTGTCCTCAATTTCAACCAGTCGTTCATAGAATGCTCGGCCCTCGTCGATAACGGCGGTGTTCGCCAGACCTCGTTCGATCAGATCGAAGAGGGCATTCTCGGCCTCAGCGAATCGACCTGTCGAAGACCGGTATCGAAACAGCCGCAGAATCGTGTC
Source organism: uncultured Thermoanaerobaculia bacterium (assembly GCA_965363555.1). Lineage (GTDB taxonomy): Bacteria > Acidobacteriota > Thermoanaerobaculia > Thermoanaerobaculales > Sulfomarinibacteraceae > DAOWGJ01. The sequence continues at coordinate 5,123 of CBDTUG010000020.1, read as the reverse complement.
GCGAGGCAGGTCGACGGTCTCGAGGTCGGTCAAGAGGTGCTCGGCTCGGTTTTCGGCCTCCGTCAAGGCTTCGTGACGAAAAAGGTTGAACGTCTCAAGGTAGAGAGTCAAGGCCATCACCCGTGCCCTGAGGGCGGTCTCGTTCTGATCGGCGGCGTCGGCCAATCGGGCTCGGAGGAACGAGCACTCGGCGATGGCCAGGATCCGGGCGGGGTTGGGTTCGTTATCGGCTTCGAGCACCTGGAGAACGGCCGCAAGCGGCAAGGAATCCAGGACGTCGAAATCCAGGCCGGTCAGGTCCTTCAGCGCCTCGTGCAACTCGGCATGAACGACGGCAGTTTCCTCCGTTCGCACCTTGGCCGTCAATCGTGCGACAGCCTGAGCCAATTGTTGGATCATCCGCAGAATATAGTCCTGTCTGATCATCGCTAACGCCCCACGACACTTTCAAACACCGAAGCAAACTCCCGAGCCATGCGAATATGAGAGTAGCGCTCGATGCGTTCGGGCAGTCCCTTCCAGGCAAGGCCTCCCGTCCTATCGAACTCCTCCCACCATGCCGCCAACTGACCTTCGAGCCGATCGACCGAGGTGATCTGGAGGCCGCCCCCGGTATCGTCCAGGAGATCACTCAGCGCTCCGGGGCCACCCCCAAGAACCAGAATCGGCCTCCGGGCCGCCAGGTACTCGAAGACCTTGGCCGTCACCACACCGGCTTCCCTGAGTCCTCCCCAGTGAAGGAGCAGCAGTACGTGACTCCGTCGCTGGGCCTGAATCGCATCCTCAAAGGATCCCCAGGGGACTGACTCGACGACGTCGGCGACACCGTGCCGTTCAGCCATCGCCAGAAGCCACGGCTCATGTTTGACGAAGAGGCGGATTCGGAAACGGTCTCGAGGCAGACGACCCCGACGGATCAAGTTCCCTGCGGCCTCGAAAAGCAATGAGGGGTCACGTCGCCCCTGGTGGTAGGTGCCGGTGTGGGTGATGGTGAAGACGTCGGGCAGAGGCTCTCCAGGATTGACCAAATCGGGGTCGAAGCCGTTGAGCACCGTATGGGTCGGCGCGCCGGGATGGAGGTTCCGAAGTTCCTCGGCCAGCGGTTCCGAGACGGTCACCAGGGCATCGGCCTTACCCAGCGTCCTCTGCTCAAGGCGTCGATCGATAGCCCGGCGCCAACCAGGGGCCGTTGAAAACCGGTCATCCGACCACAGGTCACGCAGATCGGCGACCCAGGGCGGGCCGCCGGCGACCTTGAGTCGACGGCCGGCCACATGGGCCGAGGCCGGCGGGGAAGTCGTCAGCACCAGATCGAAGGCCTGTTCTGCAATTGTCCTTCTTGCCGACTCAGCAGCAATGGAAATCCACCCGCGGTTGGTGTCTGGAAAGGCCACCAGGCCCTTGAAGAAGTCGATCAACCGGGCCTTGAGGCGGAAACCGGACCCAGGCGCCGTGGCGCCCCCGGCCACCAGATCCTTCAGGGCGGCGCCACTGTCGAGGCCGAGGGCGGATTTGATGGAGGCCGCCATGTCGGCGTCGTCCGTTTCTACGATATTTTGCATCTCGGGGGGCCGGCCGGAGTGTCCGGGTGTCAGTACGGTCGGATGCCAGCCTTCAGATGGCAGGAATTTGACCAGCCCGCCCATGCGCACCGCGCCAGCCGACGGTGTCGGCGCAAAATAGTAGGAGAGGATCAGAACCCTGCGTGATCTCACTGGACCATTATGCCCTCAAACCCTCGTCTTCCACACCTCGGAACGAAGACTGGCGAGAAGGTCGGGTTAGGATATTGAAATGAACGAGGCTCTTTTTGAACAGGAACCGGTGCTCGCAGTCTGCGGATGGAGCGGTTCGGGGAAGACCACCCTATTGGAGAGGGTCATTCCCATCTTCGTCGGTCGGGGCCTTCGGGTTGCGGTGGTCAAACACGATGTTCACGGCATAGATGTTGATCAGGAGGGAAAAGACTCTGCGCGCTTCTTTGCCGCCGGCGCCGATATTCTCTTGCGTGGACCCGAGGAACAGGTGTGGCGATCGCACCACAGGATTGAAGACACTCTGGAGCGCGCGATCTCATGCCTATTGTGCACCCATGACCTGGTCCTGGTCGAGGGCCACAAAGACACACTTTTGCCCAAGGTTTGGTGCAACAAACACGGTGAAGAAGCCTTGCCTGAGTGCGTTTCAAGGGTCATAACAACCTTGCCGTGGCATGCAGATCGAATACCGCCATTGCTGTCGATCGCCGAGGAACGGCTCACCGCGGCTTGTGCGGATCGAGTGCTCTTCGGCGGAATTCTGATCGGTGGTGACAGCCGCCGAATGGGTTCTCCCAAGCAGAATATTTCTGTTGGCGGTCAAAGCCTGCTGTCCATCGTGGCATCCAGTCTTCGCTCGAAGGTCGAGCGGGTCGTGGCATTGGGACGAGGTCACACTCCTGATGACGCAGGTCGATTGCTACATCTCGAGGACGCGCCCGGAACCGGCCAGGGCCCCCTCGCAGGACTCCTGACGGCCTTTCGTTGGGCGCCCGGGGTGTGTTGGGTGGTTGGAGCCTGTGATATGCCCGGCATCACCGTCGAAGCTCTCGAGTGGCTGATCGATCAGAGACGCCCGGGTTGCTGGGCCGTGATCCCCCGAGAGCCCGAGGGGAAATTACATCCGACGCTGGCCCTCTATGAGCCTCAGGCGGCCTCATTGGTCGACCATCTGGTCTCCCAGGGTCGCAAGGCGCCTCGAGACCTTGTCCAGTGGTCGGAAGTCCACACACCGACGATCCCTGACCCGCTGATTCACGCCTGGATCAATATCAACACGCCGGAAGAACTTGCAGCCTTTACACGTGCCTAAACTGATCGCCTCTACTCAACACCCAGCCAATCCCCAAACACCTCGGCCCTTTTGGTATTGAGAATGTCTGAAGCCGGCAGATCGGCTCGGGCAGCAATGGCGCAGGCGTAGGCGTCAAATTCCAGGTGGTGCGGGGCGTGGGCATCCGACGCCAAAATGAAGGTGCAGCCGCACCTCAGGGCCAAGCGGGCCAAATCCCAATCGAGGTCCTGACGGCGAGGGAAACCGTTGATTTCCAGGGCGACCTCGTTCTCTGCACAGGCGTTGAAAACCCTCTCCCAGCGGGCCCTCAGACCCGGGCGATTGTGAAAATGACGGGCCCTGGGGTGAGCAAGGACATGGACATCAGGGCTGGAGACCGCCCGCAGCAATCGCTCGGTCTGGTCACGGTCCGGGTCGAAGTGGCGGTGAACAGCTGCGACGACACAATGCAATTCCTGCCTTTCGACCAATGGGATGTCGATGGTGCCGTCTTCGAGGATCTCAACCTCCAGACCTTGGAAGATATGGAGATCTTCGCCGAATTGATGGTTCCACCGATCGATTCGGCGCCGCTGGAGTTTGACGCCCTCGTGATCAAGGCCCGAGGCAACTTCAAGGCCACGAGAGTGGTCGGTGACCACCGCCCAGGTCACTCCCCGACGGCGACAGGCCCGGGCCATGGCCTCCAGGGGCGCCTTGCCGTCGGAGTCAGTCGTATGCCAATGAAAGGCCCCTCGCATGCGCTGAGGGTGCAGATCGGGGTCGGCCTGACTGATGACATCGCGGACATCGGTCCGGGCCAGGTAGTTCTCCCGTGTGACCCGCCGGCGGACTCTGCCACCGTCAGAGAGTCGCTGGGTGGCGGCCTCAAGGGCATCGGGTCCGGCACACTCAATCAACTGGGAGAGCAACGAGCGAAGCCACGGCGGCGCCTGGTCCAGGACGGCCTTGTGAACCGAGTTCTCCGCATCAAAGAAAGAGTAACCGGCCTTGAGGTAGGCGATCCGCCGGTCCCCCGGAGACTCCATTTCCGCAAGGGAAAAAAGGGCTTCGGCGAGGTCGGTATTGCACGCACGGTCGCGGTGTCGCACCGGATCGGATCTCAATCGTTCAAAGTGAATTCCCAGCCGCAATACAGCCCATCGGGCGCATCGGGTGGGCAATGGAGACAGTGGGTTTCGATCCGGGGATCAACTGCCTTGGCAAAGGCTGTGAACTCCAAGATTCCGACGCTCTTGCACGGGAAGTCCGGCATGCCCTTGCGCCGCCGAGTTTCCTGGACTCGACAGATATCCATGAAGAAACGAAGGCGGGTTCGGTCGTCGAACCATTCGACATGCTGCTCGTTGATCACGGAATACATGCGAAGGCTCAAAGCCGTTTCCAGGGCTTCGAGGCCGCCATTTTCCGGCATTCCATAGCCCTTGACGATACGGCGGGCTTCGGCCGTGGCGAATCGATCCCAGGCCAGCTCATCCAGTCGGATCGCGGTCTCCATGCCATACTCGGCTTCGGCCGCCAAAAACCAACAGCCGTCGTGAGCCAGCCAGTTCTTGGCGAACATCTCCAGGGCCTTGAGCAGTTCTTCTCGGGACATGTCTTTGTAGGGGTTCATTGTGCCTCCTGGACCACTTGAAGGTCGTGGTCGTTCGATAGGCTATCACTGCCGCGGGATTCGAGGGTGACCGCCGCTGCTCCTCACTTCGTTCGGAGATATCGGTCTTCGGCCGTCGGCGAATCGAGGCTGCTAGGGCACCCGTAGTGGGATGGTCAGACAACCCTCGATTCACCTTCCGACCTCTTCCCGGCCCGCTAACGCGGGCAGCGGCTCGTTTGATCTCGGGGCGCTCCAGGAACGCTCGCTTCGCTCGCCCGCCCTCCCTCAGAAATCTCGACAGTCGTCGACCTTCGGTCTCCTTCGTGTCAATATTTCTTTGGGGAGGGGGCGAAAAAAGAAGAAAAACAAAAAGGGAAGAATGAATAGAAAAGAACAAGAAAAAGAGCGTCCCTTTTCCCTTTGCGTCCATTTCTCCTTTGCGACCGCGTCCGAGATCTGGCCGCCGCCGTCGTCAAAATATAGGGGCGCCCTTCTACGACGGGACGTGCCGGGTGCGACTTTCTTCACCGGGCAGGCTCTTCGACCAATACGACGTTGCGAAGAAAGTCGACACCGGGCAATCCTCGGGGGGCGCGTCAGCAATCGAGTCTTCCGGCTGAGCCGCCGGCCGCCGAGGTCATTTTCCTCAAGGGCGATGCTCTTCCGATTTCTGAAATGTAGCCCTTGAGGAAAA
>CBDTUG010000019.1:0-10040 GCA_965363555.1 uncultured Thermoanaerobaculia bacterium | reverse complement strand
GGTCAAGGCTCACATCGAGCAGATTTCGGGACTCTCAGCCCACGCCGATGCCGACGAACTGGTCGCATGGCTGTCCCGCAGGGAAAAAGACCCAGAGAGGGTTGTCCTGACCCACGGCGAATATCCGGCACAACAGGCTTTGGCAGAACGCCTCGAGAAGACCTTCGGATGGAAGAGTGAGATTCCAGAGATCGGGGACGTGTTGAACATCGGGTAGTAAAGATCCGAACATTTGCGCCGGACACAGGGGGAAATATGAAATTGACGGGATTGATGGTGATGTTTTTGATGATCCTGACGGTTGCATGTGCGCCCCAGACGGAGACGACATCGATAGACCAGGGGCTCGAAATCACCGCGGACATCGAGGCCCGGCGTGCTCAGTTCGTGCAGAAGGAAATGACTGCCGACGTCGCGCATCTCTCGGATGGGGACCGTACCGCCCTGAAGCATCTGGTGGCCGCGGCACGGATCATGGACGAGATTTTCACCGTTCAGGCGTGGGCCGGCAACCCGGATTTTTCTCCGAAGGTCGCCGCTCTCGACGGCCGGCAGGCAGCCAAGGACTACTACCGAATCATGTACGGACCCTGGGACCGGCTTGTGGCTTTCGAGCCTTTTCTCGGTGACGACGAGCATCCTGAGGGCGCCGGCTACTACCCCGAGGACATGGGCGAAGACGAGTTCAAGGCGTGGATCGAGGCTCACCCCGAGGACAACGATGCTTTCACCTCGTTGCATACGATGATTCGCCGTGATGACGATGGGCTCAAAGCGATTCCTTATGCTGAGTTCTTTTCAGAAGAATTGGCCAGGGCTGCGGCCGAGTTGAGGGCAGCCGGCGCTGCGACCGACAACCCAACCCTGAAGGATTTCCTGGAGAAAAGGGCCGCGGCCTTCGGCACCGACGACTACTACGAGTCCGACCTCGCGTGGATGGATCTGGATTCACCGATTGAGGTTGTCATCGGTCCCTACGAGACCTACGAGGACGGCCTGTTTGGCTACAAGGCGGCGTTTGAGTCCTTCGTCTGTGTCGCCCAGCCTGAGGATTCCAAGCGCCTGGCCGTCTTCATGGGGCAGCTGCCCTTCCTCGAAAAGTCCCTGCCGATCCCCGATCAGCACAAGAATTTCAACCGGGGATCCGAGAGCCCGATTCGGGTTGTCGACGAGATCTTCACCGGTGGCGACTGCCGTTCCGGCGTGCAGACCCTTGCCTTCAACCTGCCCAACGATGAGCGTGTGCGAGAGGCCAAGGGTTCAAAGAAGGTCCTCCTGAAGAACATCATTCAGGCCAAGTACGAGGCCATCCTGGCACCGATCGCTCAAGCGGTTCTGCCGGAGGGCACGGCCGAGAATCTCGATTTCGACGCATATTTTCACTTCATTCTGATGCACGAACTTTCCCACGGCTTAGGTCCCGGGAAAATCACTCTCGAGGGCCGCGAAACCGAGGTTCGTCTTGAATTGAAGGACCTCTACTCGGCGATGGAAGAGGCCAAGGCAGACGCGCTTGGCGTTCTCAATCTCTACGTGCTCGCCGACTCCGGTGTTGTCGGTGCAGAGATCATTGAGCACCTGCCCTGGACCTTCACCGCCGGTATCTTCCGAACGGCCCGCTTCGGCACGACCGAAGCCCACGGACTCGGCATCGTCATTCAGGCCAACTACCTGATGGACAAAGGCGCCATCGCTGTCGATGAGAACGGCCGTTTCTATCCGAAACCCGAGAAATTCCGGGATGCTTTTGTCGATCTGACCCACGACCTCTTGATGTTGCAGGCCGAGGGTTCCTACGAAAAAGCCCAGGCGATGGTTGATCAATACGGCGTCGTCACACCCGAACTCGCAGCAGCCCTGGGCGGCCTTTCGGACATCCCGGTTGATGTTGATCCCGTCTTCCCGCTTGAGATGTAGCTGATAGCTGATAGCTGACAGCTTCGCTCTCTGCTACGCTCGGTAAGATGAATCCGACGTTTGCCCTTCAGGGTCATCTTGACCTCAGTAGCCGGTATGGCATGGGAACCGAGGAGTTCTCGTCGTTGATGTCCAAGAGAGTGCTCGAAGTTCTGTTGGTCGCCTCTCAGTACGACGCTTTCATCCTCGAAGAAGACGGCCAGTTGACCGAGTTGCTGTTCGAGGAATACCGCAACCTCGACCTCAATCTCCGGTATGTGCCGCGATTTACCCGAGCCAGCACCTCTGATCAGGCTCTCGATCTGATTGAAAAGAAGAACTTCGACTTGGTGGTGACCTCACCGCGGGTTGGGGGAGCTCACTTGCCGGAATTCATCGCTCGGGTTCGAGAGGTGGATCCCGATGTATCTCTGGGTGTTCTGGCCGCAAATACCGGGGGCCTGGCGGAGGCGGAGGAACTTCGGCTTTCCGGGGCCCTGGACTGGGTCTTTCTGTGGCAGGGAGACGTCAAGTCGCTCTTTGCCCTGATCAAACAGGCCGAGGATCGGTGGAATGCCGACCACGATATTCTCGAGGGTGGTGTTCAGGCGATCATCGTCGTCGAGGATGAGGTTCCTTTCTATTCCGGGCTCCTGCCCCAGATTTATCACGAGGTGACGACTCAGACGACCCGGTTGATGGCCGAAGGCATCAACCTCTCCCACCGCCTGTTGAGGATTCGTGCCAGACCGAAAATTCTCCTAGCCCAATGCGAGGAGGAGGCGTGGGGCTTTTTCGAGCGGTATGGGGACAACGTGCTGGGTATCATCTCGGACATCGGTTTTCCCTGCGAGGGCACCATTGACCCTGAGGCGGGTTTGCGTTTGGCCCGGAAGATCCGTTCGGTTGACCCCCATCTACCGATCCTGCTTCAGTCCGTCGAGACACGCTTCGAGCAGGAGGCAGACGGGTTGGATGTCGCTTTCCTCCATAAAAAAAGCCCGGACCTTCTCGAAGGTATTCGGCAGTTCATTTTGGATCACTTCGGTTTCGGCGATTTCATTTTCAGGTTACCGAGCGGGGAAGAGGTTGCCCGAGCCGAGGATATCCGGAGCATGACCCGTCTTCTGCCCGACATCCCGGGTGAGAGCCTGCTTTTTCATGCCGGTCTCAATAATTTCTCTGCCTGGCTCAAGGCCCGTACGGAATTCGAGTTGGCCCGACTCCTGAGACCGATGCAGGTTTCGGAATTCGCAGGCTCCGAGGAACTCCGGCAATTCCTGATCACGGCATTCACTCTCTATCAGCGGCAGATTCGGAGCCACGTGACGGCGGACTTTGAGGAGGGTCGCTTCGACGAATTTGTCGCTTTTGCCAAGGTTGGTTCGGGTTCGTTGGGGGGCAAGGGCAGGGGCCTGGCATTCATGCACAAGTTGTTGGCCTACGACGAGGTTCGGGTGCCTGGGGTACGGGTCGCCATCCCCCAGACCGTCGCGCTGGCAACCGACATCTTTGAGACCTTCGTTGAAGGGAACGCCCTCAGGTCGATTGTGCAGGATGCGCCGGAACTGGAGGATCGGGGAATTCTGGATCGGTTCCGAGCCGGTCGGTTCGAACATGGCGTTCGCACAGCGCTGGCGCAGTTCCTCGAGGTCGTCCGTGAGCCCCTGGCAATCAGATCCTCCAGCCTGCTTGAAGACTCCCTCTTCCAGCCATTCGCCGGTGTTTATTCGACGATTATGTTGCCGAATAATCATCCGTCCCTGGACGTTCGTCTGGCCCAGGTTCTTGAGGCGGTCAAGGTCATCTATGCCTCGACCTATTTTCGAATCGCGCGGGATTATCTGGAGAGCACCCCCTACCGTTCGGAAGAGGAAAGAATGGCCGTCCTGGTGCAGCGCCTGGTGGGCAAGTCGTTTGGGAGCCGTTTCTACCCGACTTTTTCCGGCACCGCCGCTTCCAATAATTTCTACCCCTTCGGCACGATGGATCCCGAAGATGGTGTCGCCCAGGTAGCCCTGGGCCTCGGTCGCACAGTTGTCGAGGGCTTTGAGGCCCTCCGATTTTGTCCCCTCCAGCCCAAGGTGCTTCCGCAGATGTCGTCGGTCAAAGATATCCTTCGAAATGCCCAGCGCCGTTTTTACGCCCTGGACATGTCGAAGGACGACACCATTCCGGGCATTCAAACGGATGCGAATCTCCTGCATCTCGAAACCATTGCTGCCGTGGCCGACGGGGCCGCCCGGCCGATCCTCTCAACCTACCATCGGGGAAACGACGCCATCTCTCCGGGTTTTGATCAAGGCGGCGCGCCGCTTGTCACCTTTGAGCCCATCCTGCGGGGTCGGCCCTTCGATCTTCCGGAGCTATTGGCCAGGCTGTTGGCACTGGGCAAGGAGGGCATTGGATCGGCGGCGGAAATGGAGTTTGCCGTGCAGCTCGAGCCCGGTCTTCAGCTCGAGCAGGTCTTTCACGTCGTTCAGATGCGACCGCTGGTCGTGGAGTCCGTTCACGACGACGTTCACCTGAGTGCCGAAGATGTTGGGCGGGCTGTCGTGCAAACCAAGATGGCCCTTGGCCACGGTCGGAGGGAGAGCCTGGCCGATGTGATTTTTGTTGACCCTCAAGGTTTTGACCGCGGATTGACGGCCGAGGCGGCGATCATTATCGAGCAGATCAACCGTCGTTTGAGGGATGAGGGGCGTCACTGCCTATTGATTGGTCCGGGGCGGTGGGGCTCACGGGATCCGTGGTTGGGCATCGGCGTGACCTGGCCGCAGATTTCTGCGGCTCGTGCGATTGTCGAGACAGATTTCTCCGATCTGCAGGTCGAACCGTCCTTCGGGTCGCACTTCTTCCACAACCTGACCTGCTTCGGTGTGGCGTTCTTCGCCGTCCATGAAACAGAGCAAAAGGGCTCGATTCGCTGGTCGTGGTTTCGGGAGCAGGAGCCGCTATCGGAAGAACTCGACGGCGCGATCCGCCATCTCAGATTTGAACAACCCCTCCAGGTGCTGGTCGACGGCGAAAGTGGCACCGGGATTATTTTACCTCCGATTGCCTCCGATTAGTTGAGAAACTCTCTCACCTGCAATCCCTGAGAATACCTCGAAGAGGTTTTCTAAGAAATTGCAGTTGACAATTGTGAAAAAAGACACGAGACTCCTGGGATGTTTGATGGATCCACCCTGAGGGTGCCTATTCACCGAGGAGAATCACACCAATGAGTGGGGAAAATCTCCTCAATCGCTCGCTGGTCGATCACGACCTGAGAGCGTCAACCGTGCGGAGGTAAAGAGATGACGACGGGAAAACTTTTCGCTGAAAAATTCATGCGCAATGTCATTGCGAAGAACGCGGCCGAGACGGAATTTCACCAGGCCGTTGAAGAAGTTGTCGAGAGCCTGATCCCGGTGCTCGAACGTCACCCGAAATACCTTGACCAGAAGATCCTGGAACGCATCGTCGAGCCGGAAAGAGTGATCATGTTCCGTGTGCCCTGGATGGATGACCGTGGTGAAGTCCAGGTCAACAAGGGATTCCGCGTGGAATTCAACTCGGCGATCGGTCCCTACAAGGGCGGCCTGCGATTCCACCCGACCGTCAACCTCGGCATCCTCAAGTTTCTCGGATTCGAGCAGGTCTTCAAGAACGCATTGACGACGTTGCCCATGGGCGGCGGCAAAGGCGGGGCGGACTTTGATCCCAAGGGCAAGTCTGACCCCGAGGTGATGCGGTTCTGCCAGAGCTTCATGAGTGAACTTTCAAGGCACATCGGTCCCAATACCGACGTTCCGGCCGGTGACATCGGCGTCGGCGGCCGGGAGATCGGCTACCTCTTCGGTCAGTACAAGCGGCTTCGCAACGCTTTTGAAGGCGTTCTGACCGGCAAAGGTCTCAACTGGGGCGGCAGCCTGATTCGTCCGGAAGCCACCGGTTACGGTGCGGTGTATTTTGCCCAGGAAATGCTGGCGACTCGTAATGACGGCTTCGACGGCAAGCGCGTTTCGATCTCCGGTTCGGGCAACGTTGCACAATACGCCTCCGAGAAGTGCCTCGAGTTGGGCGCCAAGGTTGTGACGTTCTCGGATTCGGCAGGCTACATCGCCATTGACGACGGTATGACCAAGGAAATGTGGGACGAGTTGATGGACCTCAAGAACGTCCGTCGTGGCCGGGTTCGCGAGATGGCCGACAAGTTCTCCGGCATCCAGTACCACGAAGGCGCCAGCATCTGGAATGTGCCCTGCGACATCGCCATGCCGTGCGCAACTCAGAACGAGGTCAACGGCGACGAAGCCAGAGAATTGGTCAAGAACGGCTGCTTCTGTATCTCCGAGGGCGCCAACATGCCGTCGACCCCTGAAGCGATCGAGGTCTACCTGGCCAATAAGGTTCTCTACGGTCTGGGCAAGGCAGCCAACGCCGGTGGCGTCGCGGTCTCCGGTCTGGAAATGTCCCAGAACAGCCTGCGCCTCAGCTGGACCCGTGAGGAAGTGGACCAGCGCCTTCACGGCATCATGAAGAGCATCCACACCGCTTGCGTCGAGACCGCCGCCGAGTTCGGCGATCCGGGCAACTACATCATGGGCGCCAACATCGCCGGCTTCCGCAAGGTCGCCGATTCCATGATCGACCAGGGTCTCGTCTAAGAGATCGGTTCCAAGCAATGCAAAACGGCGGCCTCCGGGCCGCCGTTTTTTTTCCTAACCTGAGCTAATCTGGCGGATGAGATGCGTCAAGTCCTTGAGGTTCTGGTGCTGCCATCTGACTCGACCCCTGAAACGGCCAACTGACGCCGTCCCTGCCCCGGCCATCTGCCGCTGTCGCTGAGAGACTGCAAATCCACGAGCACCCTCTCCGACGGGACGTGCCATTCTTTGCATTGTCCCCAAGGTGCTCCCGAAGGCCGGGGTTGGAATTCAGGGGCAGAGACAGGAACAGTTGGCAGAGTCAGGTTCAGTCTCAGGGACGGGGGCAGTTGACAGGGGCCGGAGCAGGTACAGCGTCGGCGGCCGGGGCGGCGACAGGTCCAACGGCGGTGCGGGCATGATTTCCTCCGTGTTGTTCATGAGCGTGAAAGTGAATAGCTGGTGGGCCATCCGTTGTCAAGGACAGGCCGGCCTTTGGACGGTCGCTGCGCGATCCTTGACAACGGTTGTCTCCACCAGCTTTGGGAGGCGTATGAACAACACGAAGAAAACCATGTCTCACGCGCTCCCCGAAACCCCCCTCATCGCCCACTCCAAGGCTCTCGAGGCAGCCGGGTTGGCAATTGCGCTCGTCACCCGAGTTCCGGCGCCTCTGAAAAGTATCGCCGATCAAGTGATTCGGTCGGCAAGCTCGGTACCGGCTAACTTGAGCGAAGGTCACGGACGGGCCGGTCGAGATCGCATACACCATTATCGAATCGCCTATGCATCCGCCAAAGAGGTCGACACCCATCTTCGGCTCCTTGCCCAGGCAGACGCCATCGACAAAAGCCGAACCAACACCGCCCTCGATCTCTTCGACCAGGTACGCGCCATGACCTGGAGATTGCTCAATCCGAAAGGATGATGGGTCAACCACGTGAATCCGGAAGCGGTCCGCCGGCGGTGCGGTCGCTGTGATCGGGGCCGGTCTTGGCCGACCGAACCTGTCATCTGTCCCTGACGCTGAAACTGCCATCTGACCCCGTCCCTGCCCCGGTCATCTGCCGCTGTCGCTGAGATTCTTCAAATCCCACGAGCGATGCTCCCCCGAATCCAACTCTGTCGCCTTGAGGGAAACGCACCGAGCGGGGCCGCGTCAACGCGGAGCCGAAGGCCGGGGTTGTGTTCGCTGTGCCAGGCACCGTTTTTCAATTCGTTCTTTACCCTTCGAATTCCCGAAGCGGAAAATTCCGTTCTGGCGTATGATCCAGGGGATCGACCGGGAGGATTGTTGCCGTGAGTCAGGCCGTCTTTAACCCGTTTGCCGCAGCCCAGGGTCAATTCGACCGAATCGCAGATCTGATGGGTCTGGAACAGTCCGCACGAGACCTTCTCAGGCGGCCGATCCACGAACATCATTTTGCCATTCCGATCCGCATGGATGACCGCCGGGTCCGCATCTTCGACGGTTATCGGGTCGTGCACAACGACGCTCGGGGCCCGGCCTGGGGCGGCGTGCGATTTCATCCACAAGAGACGCCGGATACGCTGCGGGCCCTTGCGATGTGGATGACCTGGAAGACGGCGATCGTCAATATTCCGCTGGGCGGCAGTATGGGGGGCGTCGTGTGTGATCCCCACGATCTTTCGCGCTGGGAGCAGGAAGCCCTGTGCCGTGCGTGGGTGCGCCGGTTGGCGCGAAACCTCGGCCCTGAGCGGGATGTCGTCGCGCCCGACATCATGACGCATGGGCGCCATATGATCTGGATGCTCGATGAATTCGAGGCGGTGCATGGCGGTCATCGCCCCGGCGCCATCACCGGGAAGCCGGTCTACGCAGGTGGGTCACAGGGACGGGCCGAGGCAGCCGGTTATGGTCTGGTCTACACCCTCCGGGAGTCCCTCAAGGAACTCAGTCTGGCACCGGACCGGGCCGTGGCTTCGGTCCAGGGTTTCGGTTCGGTCGGCCAACATGCTATCGATCTCTTGATCCGTATCGGCAGTACTGTGCGAAGCGTGGCCTGTTTAGACAGAAATTCACACGCACCTGCAACTCTCGTTCGGCCGGGAGGCGTTGATCTTGAGGAGCTGAGGGGCTTTGCTGATCCGTTCGGCAGCATTGACTGTGAAAAGGCCCGGAGTGCGGGGTACGAAATCAAAAACGGCGAGGCGTGGCTGGCCGAGCCGGTGGATATTCTGATTCCCGCAGCGCTGGAAAATCAGATCAACGACCTCAACGTGCAGGCCGTGGCCCCTTCGGTCAAACTGATTGTTGAAGGCGCCAACGGTCCAACGTCCGAAACGGCTGAGGCCACCCTTCAGGCCCGAGGCATTACGGTCATTCCCGATCTGCTGGCCAACGCGGGAGGCGTGCTGTGTTCCTATTTCGAGCAGATCCAGGCGGCCTCCAACCATTACTGGACCTTGGCAGAAGTGATGTCACGGCTCGATCACCATTTGACGTCGGCGTTTTTCGAGGTAGGCGAGTTGTCGCGGTCGAAGGGGCTGACGTTGAGGGATGCCGCGCTGGTCGTTGGTATCGACCGCGTGGTATCGGTTTCGACCGATAGAGGCTGGGTGTGAAGGACGTCCCGGTCTTCGGCCGTTTCGATGGCAGGGACCGGCCCGCGGTGACCCGCATCGGGGGCGGCAGTCTGGGCGGCAAGGCGGCGGGACTCTATCTGATCCATGAGGAGATCATCCCCCTGATCGATGCCGATGAAATTTTGGGTTTTTCAGTCGGCGTTCCTCCGATGGTCGTCCTGGGGACCAATGTTTTCGACCGGTTCATGGACGAAAACAGTCTGTGGACCCTCGTCGCATCAGAGCCCCCGGACGATCGCCTCGCCCAGGCCTTTCAGCGGGCTGAGATGCCGATTGAATACGTCGGCGATCTATGGGCAATGGCCGAACAGATGACGACGCCGTTGGCGGTGCGTTCGTCCAGCCGCTTGGAGGATGATCTTGACCATCCTTTTGCCGGGGTCTATGCGACCAAGATGGTTCCCAACAACGCCTTTTCTCCCGACGAGCGTTTTCTGTTCCTGGTGGAAGCGATCAAGTTTGTCTGGGCCTCCACCTTTGTCGCCTCGGCGCGGTCGGCGATCGCCGCAGCCGGGAAAAAACCTCAGGACGAAAAGATGGCGGTCATTCTGCAGGAGGTCGTGGGGCAGATGGCGGGGGACCGGTTCTACCCGTGTGTCTCTGGCGTTGGCAGGACCTACAATTTTTATCCATCCGGAGCCGCGAAGGCATCAGACGGCGTCATCAACCTGGCGCTTGGTCTGGGGCGAACGATCGTCGACGGGGGGCGAAGTTGGGGATTTTCTCCGGCTCTGCCCAAGGCGCCGCCACCGTTCAACTCGATCGGTGAGCTGCTCAAGAATACCCAGATCCGATTCTGGGCCGTCAATATGGGCCCTGCGGAGGTGCCGGATCCCCTGAGGGAAACCGAATACCTGGTCGATTCGGGATTAGCGGAGGCGGAAGCCGATGGCGCTCTTCGGCTGC
>CBDTUG010000018.1:0-10078 GCA_965363555.1 uncultured Thermoanaerobaculia bacterium | reverse complement strand
CCCTGCGCTCAGTGCCGACGTCCAGAAGTTAGTCCACGACGACCCGTCGTTGCTCCGACCGCAGTTGCCGAGCAATTCGAAGGAGAAGAAAAACCGCTACGACGCCCAGACCGGCGACCAAGCCCCACCACAGACCGGCCGGACCGAGATCAGTCTTAAAGGCAAGCGCCAGACTGATTGGCATGCCCAAGAGCCAGAAGCCGAGGAGATTGATGACGACCGGGGCCCGGGTGTCGCCCATGCCGCGAAGGATGCCGGCAGAGACGACCTGGATGCCGTCGAAGACCTGAAAGAAACCTGCAATGGGTATGAAGATGACGGCGAAGGCCAGGACCTCAGGCACCGAGGTGTAGGCGGCCGCGAGAGGTCCCGGCAAACCGATGAATAGGGCCCCGGTCAAGACCATGAACCCGGCCCCACAGATCAGGGCGGCTGTGGTCCCGCGACGAACGGCTTCCGTATTGTCGGCGCCGACGGCGAGGCCGATGCGCACGGCGGCTGCAGCGCCAACACCCAGGGGGACCATGAAGGTCAGGGAGGCAAGATTGATTGCGACCTGGTGGGCCGCCATCTCGATGGTACCGAATCCGCCCATCAACAGTGCGACGACTCCGAAAGCTGCGAATTCGAGCTGGATCTGCAGGCCAATCGGCGCGCCCAGCCGAATTGTGTGCCACAGTGGCTTCCAGCGAAAAATTCCTCTTTCGAAGGGCCACAACAGTGGGAAGAGTTCTTTGCGGGCGATGAGGGCGAGGGAAACCAAAAGCAGCCAACGGCCGGCGGTGGTCGCCCATGCCGAGCCCAGAGCCCCCATTGCGGGAATGGGGCCCCATCCGAAGACCAGGGCCCAGTCAGCGCCCAGGTTGAAAACGTTTGCAATCACGATGGTTACGACGATTGGCTGCATCTTTTCCAGGGCCTGGAGCGTTTGGCGCAAAACCACGAAGGCAAAAAATGCCGGCAAGGCCAAAATGGCGATTCGTGCATATCCAGCAGCCACTGGGATGATCTCGGCGGGCTGCCGGAGGATCGGAAGGGCCCATTCTCCAGGAAGGAGGACCAGACCTGAAGGCACGCTGATCATTGCCGCGAGGATCAATCCACGCTGTACTGATCGGCGGACGGTCCTTGTATCGCCGGCGCCCACTGCCTGCGCCACCAGAGGATCCAGGGCCATCAGCAGACCCATCCCGAAGGCTGCGACTGACAGGACGATCAAATTTCCCAGGGCGACCGCGGCCAATGCCTCGGCCGAGAGTCGGCCGACGACCATCGTGTCTACGACGCCCATCAGCATCAGGCCGACCTGGACCACCACGACCGGGGCGGCCAGTCGAAGCATCGACTTGAGATCGTCTGTCCGCGGAAGGAGAAAGGCTCGGCTCAAGTCGAAGAGATTACCAAAAAAAGACATTTCTCTCGCAAAGAACGCAAAGAAAACATCAGGGCATTTTTCATTCATCCTCTTTGCGTGCTTGGCGATCTTTGCGAGAGGTTTGTTTTTCAGGGTTTACCTGTTGTTGCTGGCAGGAGCTTTCAGTTCGATTCGTGTCGTTTCTCCCCCTCGCCCCTCTGATCTTCTCCGAGGCATTCCTCCATGGCGAAACTGCAGAGTTTGGCAGCGGCTTCCGGCGTTGCAGCGACGGCGCCGACTCGGGCCAGGGCCAATCGCGGTTCCGGTGCATCACCAGCCAGGGTTGCTTGAAGCCTGATTCCACCGTCCGGCGCCACTGTGGCCAGGCATGCGAGGCCGACTGGCCGGCCGAGGGCGTCGGCAAGCATACGTTCGGCAGCCAGGCATCTTCGAGTTTCCGGGTGATCAAGAGATTTCAGTGTTTCCCCTAGGGGATCGCCTGTCCGGGTAACGATGACGGTTGTCCCCTCACCTGGCCGAGGCAGCATGACTTCCTCCCCGAGTTCGATCAGGTCGAGGGCTTCCGGATCGGAGATGTTGATCTCGTGGGCCGGGACCACGATTGCGTCGAGGGCGTGTGCGCGAAGAGCCGATATTGGGGATTGATCCTGGAGATTTTCGACAATTTTCAGACCGGGGCATAGGGCCAACAACTGGGATTGCTGCGCCGGGGATGCAACGCCCACGGTGGCTCCGGGTTCGAGGCCGATTGCGTTGGCCGGTGTCGGATGGAGATTCCCCAGAGCGGCAACCAGGCAAAGACGGGCTGATTGCCTCGGGAGGACTGCCGACACAGAAAATCCGTCCGTCATGTCATGCGGAAACAACTCGGCCGACGCCAGGATGCAATCGATCGTTTCTTCGGCCAACCCACGCAGTTGGTCCCCGAACCGTGAGGTTGAGGGTTCGCGGTCATTCTCGAGAAGATCGAAACCTGCCCTTGTAAACAAGGTCACGGCCGGCGGTTCATTCGATCCCCAAAAAGTGGGCAAAAGGACCACGGACATTCGAATCCTGCCATCCTTTTTCAACTGAGCACTCCTTGAAACATGGGCTTGTGAAAGGGTGTACAATCTCCGAGCCGGCGCCGGAGAACGAACTCATCGGATCTCAGGGGCCGATCGTTACGGAAGGGGGTTGAAAAACTCATATGGACAAAGCGGTTGGATTCTATGAATCGACGCTGGGCAAAAAGATTGTGATGGCGGTGACGGGGATCATATTGTTCCTCTATCTCGTTGGACATATGCTCGGCAACCTCCAGATTTTCCTCGACCCGGCGCAAATCGACAAGTACGCCCATATGCTGCATGCCAGTGCGGCGTTCTTGTGGAGTGTTCGCCTGGTGCTGCTGTTCTGTCTTGGCGTGCATATCCTGGCGGCCTTTCAGGTTTGGTGGCGTTCACGTACGGCGCGGCCGGTCAAGTACAAGGTCTTTAATCCGCCGGACGTCGACTACGCTGCCAAGACCATGGTGTGGAGTGGACCGATCATCGCGGCCTTCATTACCTATCACCTGCTCCACCTGACGGTTGGGCTGGACAGCTTACACCCGGACTACGTGCACCTCGGGGCTTTTAACAACGTCATCGCCGGTTTCCAACAAACGCCGGTGGCCATCGCCTACATCGTAGCCTTGCTGCTGCTTGCCTTTCACCTCTACCACGGCCTGTGGAGCCTGTTCCAGACCATGGGCTGGGACCATCCCAAATTTGGTCCATGGCGCAGACCCCTTGCGGTCCTGCTGACCGTCGTGATCGCAGCCGGCTTTATTTCGGTGCCGGTGGCGGTGATGACCGGCATATTGCAGTTGGTGGGAGGTTAGGCAGATGAAACTGGAAGCAAAGATCCCGAGCGGGCCTCTGGCCGACAAGTGGACCGACTACAAGGCCCACACTGCCCTGGTCAGTCCTGCCAACAAGCGTAAACATACGATTTTGATCGTCGGAACCGGTTTGGCCGGCGGCGGGGCCGCGGCGGCCCTGGGTGAATTGGGCTACAAGGTCAAGGCCTTCTGTTATCAAGACAGCGCCCGTCGCGCCCACTCGATTGCTGCCCAGGGCGGCATCAACGCGGCAAAAAATTATCAGAACGACGGCGACACGGTCTTCCGGCTGTTCTACGACACGATCAAGGGTGGGGATTTCAGGGCGCGCGAGGCCAATACCTACCGCCTGGCTGAGGTCAGCAACGAGATCATTGACCAGTGTGTGGCCCAGGGCGTTCCTTTCGGCCGCGAGTACAGCGGCTACCTGGCCAATCGCACATTTGGCGGCGCCCAGGTTTCGCGTACATTCTACGCTCGAGGCGAGACCGGTCAGCAGTTGCTGCTCGGCGCCTATAACTCGCTCAACGCCCAGGTCAACGCGGGCAATGTTGACGTTTTCGAGCGCACCGAGATGCTGGATTTGATCGTCATCGACGGCGTCGCCCGAGGCATCGTCGTGCGTGACATGGTCAGCGGCGAGGTTTCAAGCCATTTCGGTGATGCGGTCCTTCTGTGCACCGGCGGTTATTCAAACGTCTTTTTCCTTTCGACGTCGGCCAAGGGCTGCAACGGGTCGGCGGTGTGGCGTGCCTACAAGAGGGGCGCCGGATTCGCCAACCCCTGTTTTACACAGATTCACCCGACGGCGATTCCCCAGTCTGGTGATTTCCAGTCCAAACTGACTCTGATGTCCGAGAGTCTGCGCAACGACGGTCGCGTCTGGGTGCCGAAGAAGGCCGACGACGACCGACCGCCCAATGAGATTCCGGAAGATGAGAGGGACTATTACCTCGAGCGGATCTATCCCTCCTTCGGCAACATGGTGCCCCGTGACGTCGCCTCGCGGAACGCGAAAAACGTCTGCGACGAGGGGCGTGGCATAGGGTCCACAAAGCGTGGTGTCTATCTGGACTTTGCCGCAGCCATCGAAAGACTCGGGGTCGACGTCATCAAGGATCGCTACGGCAACCTCTTCGAGATGTACGAGATGATCAACGACGAAGATCCCTACAAGACGC
The DNA here is from genome assembly GCA_965363555.1 of uncultured Thermoanaerobaculia bacterium. Classification (GTDB taxonomy): domain Bacteria; phylum Acidobacteriota; class Thermoanaerobaculia; order Thermoanaerobaculales; family Sulfomarinibacteraceae; genus DAOWGJ01. The sequence continues at coordinate 5,658 of CBDTUG010000018.1, read as the reverse complement.
CGATGATGATCTACCCCGCGCCGCACTATACGATGGGTGGCCTGTGGGTTGACTACGATCTGATGTCGACGATTCCCGGCCTCTTCGTGCTCGGTGAAGCCAACTTCTCCGACCACGGCGCCAACCGCCTCGGGGCCTCGGCCTTGATGCAAGGACTGGCCGACGGTTTCTTCGTCATTCCCAACACCCTGGGTCAGTACATTGCCAAGGGTAAACACCCCGATGTTGACCCCAACTGTGATGAGGTCCAAAAAGTCGAACAGGGCGCCAAGGATTTCAACCAGAAAATCCTGGACATCAAAGGCACGAAGACCGTCGACTATTTCCACCGTGCCATGGGCATGATCATGCTGGACAAGTGCGGTATGGCTCGATCCAAAGAGGGTCTCAACGAAGCGATCGAGAAGATTGGGAAAATCAAGGAAGAGTTCTGGGCCGACGTCAAGGTGCCGGGAACCGGTGAGAGCCTCAACCAGGAGCTGGAGAAAGCCGGCCGCCTGGCTGACTACTTCGACTTGGCCATCCTGATGTGTATGGATGCGCGGGAAAGAGAAGAAAGTTGCGGCGGACATTTCCGCGAAGAACATAAGACCGAAGAGGGTGAGGCCAGGCGTGACGACGAGAATTTCTGTCACGCGACGGTCTGGGAGTACCTGGGTGAGGGTCAAGCGCCGCAAGCCCACAAGGAAGAGCTCGAGTTCGAAAACGTCGAGCTCACGCAGAGGAGTTACAAATGAAGTTGACCCTCGAAATCTGGCGGCAGAAGGATGCGAACGACAAGGGTCACTTCGAGACCTACGAGCTGGACAACGTCAGTTCTCACATGTCGTTCCTGGAAATGCTGGATGTGCTTAACCAGGAGTTGATCGAAAAAGGTGAAGAGCCGGTGGCCTTCGACCACGACTGCCGTGAGGCGATCTGCGGCACCTGCGGTTTCGTCATCAACGGTGTTGCACACGGCCACATGAAGCGCAACACCGTATGCCAACTCCACATGCGTTCCTTCAAAGATGGCGATCACCTGGTGCTGGAGCCCTGGCGGGCCAAGGCCTTTCCTCTGGTCCGGGATCTGATCGTCGATCGCTCGGCCTTCGAACGCATCCAGCGGGCCGGCGGTTATATCTCGGCTCGGACCGGCTCGGCGCCCGACGCCAACTCTATATTGATCCCCAAGGAGCAAGCCGAGGCGGCGTTGGATTTTGCCGAGTGCATCGGTTGCGGCGCCTGCGTCGCCTCGTGCCCCAACGGCGCGGCGATGCTCTTTGTCGGCGCCCGGATTGCCCACCTGGGCTTTCTTCCCCAGGGGCAGCCCGAAAGGGCGGAACGTGCGAAGGCGATGGTTGCGGCGATGGAGAAGGAGGGCTTCGGCGCCTGCACGAACTACACCTCCTGCGAGGCCACCTGCCCCAAGGGCGTTTCAATCGTCGGCATCGCGAAGATGAACAAGGACTACTTCAATGCCAAGCTTTTCACTGGGGGCAACCTCGGCGGGAAAGAATAGTACGTATTAATGTGACTTCAGGGGCCGCTTCGGCGGCCCTTTTTTATTGGGTTTAAGAGTGTAAGAGTTCAAGAGGTTGAACTCTTCAACTTCTTTCACCAGCCTCCGGTAGGATGGGACTGTGATCGACGGAAAAGATCTTTGGCGGCGTGTTGACGAGGTCACTCGTCGAGAGCAAGGGCGCGCTCTCGAGAGCGTACCGACGGCGTGCGAAATCATCGAAGAGGACGGCATCTCATACCAGCTCCGTATTCTTCAGGGCGTTCATCCCAAAAGGTATGCGAAGAAGGAGCAGAAGAAGACCGGGCGCAATCCTTTTCTGCCTCCGGAGCCCGATTTGTATATCGGTGATCTGTCTGCAACCCATGGCGCCGTGCTCAACAAGTTCAACGTCTTCGGTGGACACCTGTTGGTCATCACCAGGGAGTGCGCGCCGCAGGAGGGGCTGCTGAACGCGGCAGATTTTGATGCTCTTCTTGTGGCAATGGAGGGAGTTGACGGTCTGGGTTTCTACAACGCAGGGCGGCAGGCCGGGGCCAGCCAACCGCACCGGCATTTGCAGGTGGCGCCTCTGCCTCTTTTGCCCTCGACCGAAGGGTGGCCTACGCCGATCGATGCACCGATCACAGTCGGCAGACCGCTGCCTTATTCTCATGCGTTCACGAGGCTGGAGGGACGGCCGTTCGACAGATCCGATGCGCCTCGCCTTTTCGAACTTTACAGATTGCTGATGGCGGATCAGGGATTGGCTGACGGGGACAATCCCTACAATATGCTCCTGACGCGCCGATGGATGATGGTCGTACCCCGGGTCCTCGACCGATTTGAGCGGATTTCGATCAACGCCCTGGGATTTGCCGGTTCGCTGTTGGTTCGAGATCGGGAGCGGCTGGATCTGGTCAAGACCCTCGGACCGGGGGCGATTCTTCGTGGGGTGACGGGGGAAGTGTGAAGTTTGAAGGGTGAAGTGTGAAGGATGAAGGGCGAAAACCGAAATCCGAGTTCTACCCCTGATTCCTCACCAACCCAGCCCAATCAGCCGTTCCGCATCCTCGGTTGGGCAGCGTAATCCCTGGCTCCCCAGCCCCTTTTGATAGTCCCCTGCGGCCGGAGGCATCAGAGCCACGAAGGCTGCGGCTGCGGCCGATCGGGCGTGGCCGGAGTCGAAGAGACCTTCGCCGAGGCCCTTGAGGAAGGCATAACGAAAGAGCGTGTGCAAAAGGCCGTCCTGAGCCTTGGGTGACGGGTCCAGATGATCATAGAAGCCGGCCAGAGCAAGCGCATGGCCTTCCCAACGTTCAAGGCCCTGCGCTACGCCTTCTACCACTGTTCGCTGGGTGGTTTCGAGTACGGCAGCTTGTAGCCGAAGGTCCTCGATATCTTTGATAGATAACCACTTGGCCAGAGCGGGCTGTCTTTCCCACAACATGGCCGCCATGCGACCACACCGTCGTTGGCGCTCGAAAAATGACCGGGCGTCGTAGGGGTGGTGGTGGAACGCCGTCGCCGAAGCCCGGTATCGGATTCTCAGGCCATGGGCCGCAAGCCGGTGGGCGTACTCCGCATCCTCGAAGGCGGCTGCAGGAAAATCCTCCGAAAAACCCGTCGGCTCGCGATCGAGCAGACTCCGGTGAACTGAAATATTGGATGTATAGAAGTGCCGAAAATCGTACTCCGATCCATTCTCCAGCCAGTGGTAACTGAACTGTTGGGCGCCGACGCCGTCGATATGCCGCATCGTTGCCGTCACCGGGGCGGTTTTGGGCCACTGGGTCAGGCCAAGGATGGCGATGTCGGAGTCGGCGGCGTCATAGTGGCCTCGGAGGTGATGTTCGAGCAGATCGGGGGCGGGTTCGATGTCATCGCCGGTGAAAAGCACGATCTCACCCCGCGCAGCCCAGAGCCCCCGATTGCGGGCGGCGGCGGGCCCGGCATTCTCCTGCGTCAGCCGCCGCAGAGTGAACCGTTGGGGTCGCAGTGATGCGAGAAGGTCCCGCGTATTATCGGGGGAGCCGTCATCGACCACGACCACCTCGAACGACACCTCGCCTGGCTTTTGACACTCCCAGGCTTGAAGAGCCACCGCCAACGCATCCGCTCGGCCGAAGGTCGGTATCAGCACGGAAAAGGTTGGAGTCGGGCTCATTTCTCGTGGTCGGTCAAGGCCTCGCGGTAGATTCGACCGGTTCTTTCGGCCCGGTTGTTGGCCTCTGCTTCGGCTACGCCTGGTGGTGGCGGACCGTCGTTGATCGCGTCGAGGAGGGCGCCGGCCAGTGCCTCGGCATCTCCGGCGATCCCTCCGAGGTGGATGTTCCCAATGCCGGACTTTGCAAGATCCGCAACCTCTCCACTCGACGGTGCGACGATGGGCACACCGGAGGCTACGGCAATGGCCGCTGCCGGGGGCAGAATCTCGCTTTGACCGGGGCAGCAGATGACGTCCGCTGCCGCGACGATGTCCTCGAGGCTGTGATCAGCCTCGTTGACCGCAAAACGGTCGAGGCCAAACAGCCGCCCAAGATCATCGACCGCCGGGGCCAGGGGACCGCGTCCGACGACCCTGAACCAAATATCTTCCCGTTTGCCCAAGGCCCGTGCCACAGCAGCCGCATCCTCGGCGCGACTTGCTGAGGTCAGATCACCGGCGACGACAACCAGGGTGACGTCTTCAGGGACGCCGAGGGTCCGGCGGATCGCTGGAGCATTGGGTGCGGTGGGACTTCCCAGTGGCGTCGGTGCGATGTGCAAGGCGCCGATGCCGGGCGTGCCCTCCAGTCGATTGCGCTGATCCTCGGTCCGAACGAGTGTGGTGTCGGCTTCAATTGGCTTTTGACCAGGCTCGACCGCTTCGCCCACCACTCGAATGGAGGGCTGGAGCCGACGAGCGTGTTCGATGAATGGGCCAAGATTCTCTCCGCTGCCGATGGCCCACAACGTCTTTGGTGAAGCGCTCCGGAGGACGGCCTCGACGGCAATTTTCCATGTCGCCGGTTGCAGGACCGAGCCAAAGTCGTGGACAGGTTTTCCCTGCGATGAGAGTGCCTGAAGACGTCGTGTACCGGCCTCGGTCCAGGGGGCCAGGGAGACGATCACTCGCGAGAGGTCACCGGCGGCAGCGAGGCCGGAAGCCATCCGGAGTTCAAGACCTTCGATCAGTGGCGCCGAGATGAGAGTGAAGAGATCGGAAGGCTGCTCTGGAAGGACCGGGGGGATGGTGGTACTAAGCCGCAGTTCTGCTCGTCTGATGCCCCGCGGAAGGCCGACCACATACGCTGCATTTCGCCAAACCTGAGATCCATCATCGAGATGAACCTGCTGTAGGAGCCACTCGTTGCCGACGGGGACCGAGGTGCAGGGCAGGCGCTTGGCGATCACTGGCCTTGAGAGGTCGGTTGCTGCCTGAGCGAGACCTGCCCATCCTCTCCCACCCAGAGCGCCATGGAGGTCTCGACGGACGGCTAGAACCTCTGAGTCGCCTTCGGGACAGCGGATCAAGGCGGCGTCGATGCCCTCCAGGGCGAAGAGCCACGGCAGGTCGAAAGCGGCAACGAATTCCTGATCAACACCTTCCTCAATGTCCAGCAGGATGTCTTCACCCAGTTTGGGAAGGACCTTTCGCGGGGTTGGGTCGGTGACAGCTTTGAGTACCCGCACCATATCGGCGCCGGGATCTGTGGCCCGCCGCAGAGTTCGGACGGCGCCGGCTGCCATTCGAAGCCCCTTGCGCAAAACCCGTGTGAGCAAGCCCTCCGTGGCTGCAGGTGGGGGCAATTCCAGAGCCTGCCTTTCGGTCTCTCCTCCGGGTGGTCCGGAGGCGGCCAGATGTTCGATGACGGTCGCCATCTGACGGTGCAGGTCTCGGTTGCCGTCAGCCAGATCCTCGAGCTGGGACTGCAGTTTTTCGACCCTGGTTCGGAGTTTCCGGTTTTCGCGATCGAGGGGAGTTTTATCGGTCATCCCAACTAGTGTAACCCGCCAGCGAACTGCGTCTGCTTTCCTGCCATCAATCAACGAGGCCTCCGCGCCGCCGGGAAAGGCATAACCTGTATCCCGTACCTCCCGTATTACAATTGGAATATAGCGCCCGAAAAACGACGCGATGGGGCGTGGCTCGACCAGGGGGTACCGGATGACAGATTTAGACCGTAGATTCTTCT
>CBDTUG010000017.1:0-10220 GCA_965363555.1 uncultured Thermoanaerobaculia bacterium | reverse complement strand
ACCGTGATCGCCCTTTGGGCGAAACGCGATGTCCCAATCTTGCGAGATCACCGAACCTCATTGCGTTTTGCGCCTTTCGCTTCGAAAATCGGTGAGAAGTGCGGGCTAGCGGCGTGTCTTCGAAACGCACGCCCTGACAGCAGACAACATTCGTTTGCGTTCGGCCTCGGATGAGGGAATCCGGTGTTCCTGACGTGGGATTTCTCCCCGTTCTTTCAGGCCCTCGAGGTGAACGTGGTACAGCTGATCCAACATTGCAGGCGCCTGGTTGGCGGCCCAAATATAGAGGGCCGATGTGTTCTCAGGAGGGCGACGGTTGCCATGGGAGGCTCTGAAGGACTGAGCCATGCGCTCGTGAAGGAGGTCGCTCAGGGAGCGTTCCATGCCCTCCACCATTTTTTGGCGACGTGACCTGATACCGGTTCCATTCATGTGATCAGGGTGACATATGGTGGGCTGAGGTAATGTGTCCACGGTCACACTGTGCTGGGAAGCTGGAAGGTTGGGACGGTAGACTCCTGGATCTGTGGCGAGTGGTTTGCGCGAGGGAGAGGTAGATGTGGGACACACTGTGGGTTGATGTCAATCTGGCGACGATGGTCGATGTGGGAGCGCCCTACGGCGCAGTCCAGGATGGTGCGGTTGGCGTAGAGGCCGGACGGCTGGCCTATGTTGGGCCACGAACTGGTCTGCCGGGATCTCCGAAGAACCTCGCGACGGAAGTTCGAAACGGTCAGGGTCGTTGGATGACCCCTGGTTTGATCGATTGCCACACTCACCTAGTTTACGGAGGCAATCGGGCTCACGAGTTCGAACAGCGGCTGGCCGGCGCCTCGTACGAGGAGATTGCCAAGGCCGGTGGAGGTATCGTATCAACGGTCAGGGCAACCCGTGGGGCGACGGAAGCCCAGTTGTTGACCTCAGCGCTGGCCAGACTGGATCGATTGCTCGGAGAAGGCGTAACGACGATCGAGGTTAAATCCGGCTACGGACTCGATCTTGGCACGGAGTTGAAGATGCTGAGAGTGGCTCGGCAACTGGCTGAGCGACGTCCGGTTTCAGTGCGAACGACACTTCTTGGCGCCCACGCTCTGCCCCCGGAGTTTCACGGACGGCCGGACGATTATATCGATCTGGTGTGCCGAGAGATGATTCCAGCGGCTGCGGAAGAAGGACTGGTCGACGCGGTCGATGCTTTTTGCGAGACCATCGGTTTTTCCCCTGAGCAAACTGCGCGGGTCTTTGATGCTGCCGTCGCCCACGACTTGCCGGTGAAGTTGCATGCAGAGCAACTGTCCGATCAAGGCGGAGCGCAGCTTGCTGCTCGTTACGGCGCATTGTCTGCAGACCATCTGGAATATGTCTCCATGCAGGGCGTTGAGGCGATGAAACAAGCAGGAACGGTGGCGGTCCTGCTGCCGGGGGCCTTCTACGTTCTGCAGGAGACCAGAAAACCGCCGATCGACGCCTTCAGACGCCTGGGTGTTCCGATGGCGGTATCTACGGACTGCAATCCTGGATCGTCTCCGGTGACCTCGCTGCTGCTGATCCTCAATATGGCCTGTGTGCTCTTTGGTCTGACCATTGAGGAGGCTCTGGCTGGTGCGACTCGAATCGCCGCCCAAGCCCTCGGCCTGTCTCAATCTCGAGGAACGCTTGAGGTCGGCAAGGCAGCAGATCTGGCGGTTTGGGACATCGACAGCCCCGCAGATTTGGCATACGCCGTCGGCGCCAATCCACTTAAAGAAGTCGTGTACGCTGGGAAGCGGAAAAGCTAGGAAGCTGGGACGCTGGGAGGCTTGGAGGCAGGACAGAAACGCGCCCCCGTCTTGCCTCCTGGCGTCCTGGCTTTCTAGCCTCCCAGCCTTCTTCACGGCCTCGGGAGATCTCTGAACCATCCAGGTTGAGCTCCGGCCAGACGGGCATCTCGAACTGTCTTAGAAAACCCATTCATGGCATGCTGGAGGCTCTTCTTCAAAAACTCCACCTGGTGTGCCTTGGCCTTCAGTCGGGGTCGAAGTCGAATTCGTTGTTCCTCCTTCCGAAGGGCAAAAAACTGAGATTTCAGGGCATCGTGCTCTCCTTCAGCATTTACCAGCTGTTGTTGGATTTTGTGGATGGCAGCGACCGACCGGCGGTGCTCCGCCCGCCAGTGCTTTTTGTTTCCGGCGTCCGCAGCTGGTGTGAGGTTGTGGGAGTCCGTCACCGAAGGGAGTCTGTCCGCTACTGCAGCAATGCGGCCCTTTTCGGCCAACCGGATTACCATGTCGTTATCGATGACTGTAGTTCCGGCGGGAGCTCCGTCGATCGGCGCCAGATGAGGACAGGCTTGTGTCAGTTTTTTGGGATTGCCGGCGTTGGCGGAAAGGCAGGCCACCAAGCAGATTGTCAGGGTTGTACATTGGGCAAGGAAATATCGCATGTGCACCTCTTGGGGTTGGGTGCAGCGTGGCGGGAGACCAGTGTAGCACCATGTTTCAACATGGCAAAGTTGAAGGGACGAGGGGACAGGGATCAGGGAGCAGGTCATCGGTAACAGGCTTCAGGAAACACAACGCACTCGGCGCCTTCAGACCTGAGGCTTGCAGCCTGGGACCTGAAGCCGGAGACCTGAGATCTGAGATTTTGCTTCGAATTTTCGCTTTGTTCGAGCGGAAGTTGCCAACCCCTAATCCCAAATTCCTGATCCCTAAATCCACTCAGTTTCGAGTTTCCTGCTTGATCACCGCTCCGAAATCATCTCAAGGAAGGCGTGGACGATCTCCGGTTCGAAGGAAATTCCAGAGCGTTCCTTGATGTAGTCGATGACCTGTTCTTCTGGCCATCCATCCCGATACGGTCGATCCGATCTCAAAGCGTCGTAAACATCGATCACGGAGAAGATCCTTGCGGCCTGAGGGATCTGACGTCCGCCGGTGCCCAGTGGATAGCCCGAGCCGTCCCAGCGTTCGTGATGGCCGTAGGGGATTGCCAGGGCAGTCCTTAGGTATTCGATCGGAGACAGCATATCCCAGGCCATCTGGGGGTGACGGCGCATGATCGTCCACTCGTCTTCGGTCAGTGGCCCCGGCTTGCGGAGGATGGCATCCGGGATGCCGATCTTGCCGATGTCATGGAGGAGAGCGCCCCGTCTGATTGGTTCCAACTGGTCTTCGGCGACATCCATTCGCCGCGCCAGTTCGACGGTCAGGTCCGTGACCCGCTGGGTGTGGCCCTCGGTCTCCTGATCCCTGAGGTCAAGGGCCCGGACCCATCCCTCGAGGGTAGCGGTGTATCCGAGTTCCATCTCTTTTCGGGAGGTCTCGGTGTTGTAGATTAACCGGGCGTTGGCGATCGCAACTGCTGCCTGTTCCGCGAAGAGAGAGACGGTTTCGATGTCATCGGGGCCAAAGACGTTTGGTGATGGATGCTCGAGGTGGAAGGCGCCGAGCACCTTGTCCTTCCATAAAAGGGGAGCGGCGATCACCGACCCGACCCGGAGATCGGCGAACATCGGCGAACTACCTTCCCAGGTGGCGTAGTCATCGATAAGGATGGCTTTCCGACTTGCGACCGCTCGCCCACTGGCGCCTTCTCCCAGCGGGAGGACACGATCGATGAAGGGTTCGAGCATGCCTCTCGCAACTACCATCTGCAGTCCATTGGGAACTGTCAGGTACAGGCCGCCCATTTCGGTCCCGACCAATTTCCCTGCGCGAATGACGATGGTTCTCAGGAGGGCCTTGATGTCATGATGGCCGGCGAGATCGACGGCGGTCTCGTGCAGTGCCAGGAGGGCTTTAATACGTTGGGCGTTGGCTTCGACAGTCGTCGTATGGGCGATGGCCAGGGCGATGTGACCTGTGACCATTCGCGCACGGTTGAGATCGCATTGAACACAGGGACGTTCATCGTCGAAGGTGACGAAGGCCGCGCCCAGGGGTGTTCCATGGGCGACCAGGGGCATGCCCATGATAAACGGGCCGGTCGAACCCGGCGCCGAGATCGGCACACACCCTTGGCCGCAGGGAACGGGCTTGTTGGCAGCCAGTACCGCCGCGACTCCCTCGGATTGTGGGCAGATCCGAGCGCTGTCGTTCCCGTCCTGCGCGGTTGAGGCAACACAGGAAATCTCTTGGCGCTGAGTATTCCACATTGCAAGGTCGCATCCGTCGGCGTTGAGCGCCCCTTGAAGTTGTGTGGCCAGGTAGGCCAATGCTTCACCGATGGTGGTGGATTCTAAAGCGACCCTCGTGATCTCGTTGAGGAGCATCACCTCTTCCAAGTGGTCCTTGCCCCGTTCGTCGGCCTCCAACTTCTCCAACGCATAGGCAATATTGTCGGCCAGATCTGCTAAGAGCGCCTGTTCTTGTTGATCGAAGACTCCAGGGCCGGTGGCATGAACCACTAAAACACCGTAGCTCTTCCCATCCCTCGCCAGAGGGAGGGCCAACGTCGTGCGTTCAGGATGCTCTTTGCGGGTGGGGCAGTCGGAGCAGGGATCGTTGTGTTCGCTGCCGTCGATCAAGAATGGCGTGCCATTCCTGATGGCTTGTAAGGCACACAGCGGTCCACGGTCTGAAGAACCGTCGGTAGAAAGTGAGAAATCTTCCAAAAACTCGCAGGCGGGGCCTGAGGCGGCTGCCAGAAAGATATCGCCCGGAGTTTGCCGATTGAGGCCGACCCATGCGTAGAAATAATCCCTGTGCTCGATCAGGATTTTGCATACGGCGTGCAACATGGTCACTCGGTCATTCTCTCGAAGGACCACCCGATTGACTTTGGCCAACGTTCTCAGAATCTCTTCGGCAGTCCCGTCCTGAGAGTTCGTGGATGATGTCCCCACCCGGGGCTGGCCCACCCCGAATGTCGGTACAGTGTCATCGACACCTTGGACTGATGGTTTTCCTTGACTCATCGTCACCATTTTCTCTCGGGAGGGCCGGAAGCCGCCGATGCCAGATTAACAATTTTCTCAAACCATCATAATCGATGAGTGACTGATCCACGAGTTGTTTCGAAAAAGTGAGGCAAGGCAGTAGGCCACAAGTCACATTCTACAATTTGAAACCTGAAACCTGAAACCTGACGCCTGGCACGGTAGAATGCTGCTGTCTGGAGGCATGATGAAGGCATACGAGATTGTTGGTTCGTTCGGCATGGACAATCTGAAGGCTGTGGAAAAGCCGGATCCTATTCCGGGTTTTGGCCAGATTCTGGTGCAGATGACGGCCGTGTCCTTGAATTATCGTGATCTGTTGATGGTTCGGGGTCACTACAACCCACGGCAACCCCTGCCGTTGGTTCCGTGTTCCGACGGCGTCGGCAAGGTAGTGGCGGTGGGGGAGGGCGTCAGTCGGGTCAGCCCAGGTGATCGGGTGGCGACTGTCTTCTCCCAGACGTGGCTCAGCGGCAAGCCGACGGCTGAGGCACTCAGCGGGACTCTGGGGGGGCCGATTGACGGCACACTGTCCGAGTTGATGGTCCTCGATGCCCAGGGGGTTGTGCCGGTGCCTGAGTGCTTGAGTGATCTGGAAGGTGCCACGTTGCCCTGTGCCGCTCTGACGGCCTGGAGCGCTTTGGCGGAATTGGGTGACGTCAGGGCAGGAGACACGGTATTGGTCCAGGGGACCGGAGGTGTTTCGATATTTGCACTTCAGATGGCAAAGATGTTGGGCGCGAGGGTGATCGCTACCTCCTCCAGCGAGGACAAGCTGGACCGGGTCCGGTCCATGGGCGCCTGGGCGACTCTCAATTATGCGGACGACCCGCAGTGGGGCAAGACCGTGCGCCGTCTGACCGGCGGTCGTGGCGTCGACCACATCGTCGAGGTCGGCGGGGCAGGCACCCTGGCCCAGTCACTCAAGGCGGTCGCGGTCGGCGGCACCATCTCGGTGATTGGCGTACTCTCCGGGATCTCTTCGGAACTCAATATCATTCCGCTGTTGATGCAGCATCTGAAACTCCAGGGCATTTTGGTCGGTTCACGAGAAGGCTTCGAGCGCATGAATCGAGCGATCGAAAACCACGAACTCAAGCCGGTGATCGACCGGGTCTTCGATTTCTCCGAGGTTCCGGAGGCCTTCTCCTACATGGCCTCGGGCGCGCATTTTGGGAAAATCTGTATCGGTTATTAGCTCTCATCTCTCAGATCGGATTGGCCCTGGCTGCGGTATGAGTTCTCTGCAGGGGGGCTCTACGTTTCTCGGCCCAAATCAAATGCCGAGGGTGCCGTGCGGTTGAAGGCTGACAGCTCAGGCGCATGCAAAAACCCAGAAAACAATCAACCACAGAGGCACAGAGAACACAGAGAAGATCACAGAGAGGGTTGCCGTTACTTGACGCCCGGAATGCGGACTTTGTCCGCCCAGCGGTTTGAGAGATACGTTCTCCGACAGCACGCTCTCGTCGACCGTCCCTCCCAAACCGCATACGCTTCGCGTAACGCCGGGCTTGGCGCTGCCAAGGTTGGCTCGGTCGAACAACAACAGCTTGCCTTGCTGGTTTGCCCATGGGGACGAAGTCCGCTTTCTCAAGGGCCGTTTGTCTATCGGGACTCCCTGAGTTCTGATGGACGAGCGGCCCTTGAGATTGACCCGCCCTGGCGGGTGGGCGAACGTCTGGACCGCCTCGGTGGCGAACTCTGTGCTCCTCTGTGTTCTCTGTGCCTCTGTGGTGAATTCTGTAAACGCCTCGGCCGGCACGTTTTTCACTCCCAGCGGAGGGCTTCGATCGGCTCCAGGGCTGCGGCCCTGGCGGCGGGGTAGAGGCCTGAAATCAGGCCGACGGCGATTGAAACTCCCGATGAGAGGATGACGGAGAGTGGTGTCACTTCGGTCGGCCAGCCAGCCGAGGCGGCAACGATCTTGGCGATAACGATGCCGAGGATGATGCCCGTCACACCGCCGATCGCCGAGATCGCGAAACTCTCCATCAGAAAGAGCAGCTTGATGTCTTTTCGGCGGGCGCCAACCGCCCGCCGGATGCCGATTTCACGGGTTCTTTCGAAGACGGTGGCCAACATGATGTTCATGATGCCGATGCCCCCAACCAGCAGGGAGATGCCGGCGATGGCGCCCATGACGATATTAAACAGGCGTTGTGTCTTGCGGCTCTGTTCGAGGAGGGCGTCGGGAACGACGAGGAAGAAGTCTTCCGCACCGCCGTGCAGATTCTCCAAGAGCTGTGTGGCGATCGCGCCGGTTTCCTGTGGTGAAGCGCCGACCTTCAGACGGAGGATAATTTCGTCCAGGGGGGCGTCATAGATGGGGCGGTCCAGCTTGCGTAGTGCTGTGCTGACTGGAATGTAAATCTCCCGATTGGTGGATCCGACGGTGACGCCTTGCACGGTCTTCTGAGAGCCGGATCCTGCCAGGACCCCGATCACCTCGAACCAGACGTCATTGATCTTGAGGTCGCGCCCCAGGACTTGATCGGCTCTGAAGAGGTCCATTCTCACCTGTCGCCCGATGACGCAGACCTGGGCGTGGGTTGCTTCGTCGAGGGGGTCGATGAATCGACCCTCCAGAACGTCCAGAGCGGTCAGATCGTTGTGTCGCCACCCGACGCCATGAACCTGAGCCGAGGTGATGTTGCCGTCGGCGTGGATTGAGTAGGGGTCTATCGTCGTGCGCATGCTGATCGCCTCGATGCCGGGGACTGCGTCGAGGATCGCCGTGGCATCCCGGGGAGACACCCCGGGAGAAGTCTCCCTGATCTCCTCCAATTCCTCTTGCCGAAGATCGGCGTTTCGGACCAGTACGTTTCGTACGCCCAGCCGCTCGATCATCTCCATCGCCTGTCTCTCGGCCCCTTCGCCGATGGACAGCATGGCGATGACTGCTCCAACGCCGAAGATCATGCCCAGCATGGTCAGGCCGGATCTCAAGGGATGGCCCGCCAAATTGGCCGCGGCGCTGCGCAGGGCGTCGGCGAAGGTCATGATCCGTTACCCATAAGTGGACCGTCGCCAGTCCGAATGCTGTCTGTGTCGTTCGATGGTGTTGGTTCTCGGAGGGCCACTCGGTCGCCGGGTTCGAGGCCGGAGGCGATGACAACTCGGCTGACCGAGGTGGGGCCCAACTCGACCGGCGTCGCGGTGAAATTTCTTCCTTCGAGGCGCCATACGACCGGGAGTCCCTGGTCGGAGCCGACGGCCTGCCGGGGCACGGTCAGAGCATCTTCGAGGTCGGCCGTGACGATCTCGGCCTTGACTCTGGCGCCGGGTTTCATCACCGCAAGATCGGTCTCGAGTAATTCGACGACGACCCGGAAGTACTGAACCGGAACCCACCGGACCCGACGTTGGGCAATTGGGTCGATGGAACTGACAACGCCCTCGAAGGGTTGTTTGGGTCGGCTCTCAATCGTGACGACGACTGGATTGCCGGCCTTGATGCCTCCGGCGTCGGCTTCGAGCACCCAGACCTCGGCCTGCAGCGTCTCGAGGTCGGGCAAACCGGCAAGGGTCTGGCCTGGCCAGCAGGTCTCGCCGATCTGTACCGTTTGCCCCTGCCAGTTCCTTTCGAAGACGACAATGCCGTCGTGGGGCGCTGCTATTTCCAACTCATCGAGGGCATCCTTCGCCATTTCAATTTTGAGGTCCGCCTTGTGCCCTTCGATCTCCAACAACTCGATGCCGGCGGTAGCCAGTTGTCCCTGGATGTCGAAGGAGGTTTCTGCATGGGCCTTCCTCTCGCCGGCCAGACGGGTATCAATGGCGCTTTCGAGGATCTCCAGTTTCGAGAAGACCTTCTCATCAGTGGATTGATAACTTCTCGAGACCTGCAACTCCTTGGAAGCGAGCTCGGCATCCAAACTGAGTTTGGAAAGCGTCGATTTTCGTTGTGTGGTTGCGTTGTCAATCTGGTAGTCACTTTTGGCACGATCAGTTTGCCCAGTCTCCAGTTCACGGGTGAAATTAGTCGGATCAAAACGGAAGAGGAGCTGACCTTCTTTGACAGCGGCGCCGTCGGCGATCTTCCAGGCGATGGTCATCGGCTGCCGGCTGCGAACAGTCACAGTGATGGGGGTCGCCCGCTCGGTCTCCAGGGTTCCCTCGGCAGTGACCCTCAATCCAAAGGCGCCGGTTGTGACTCTCATTGTTCCGACGGTGGTATTCGAACCGGCGCGAAGAGCACCGATAAGGCCAAATCCAGTCAGGCAGATTAGGATCAGGGCCGCGGCGGTCAGGACAAGCCGCCTCATGCCGGGGCCTTCACCTTCAAAACACGGTCTCCAGCTTCCAGGCCTGCGAATATTTCAATTGAGTCCCCGTCACTGTCTCCCAATTCAAGGGGTGCGATGCGTGAGCCTCGGAAGGTCTTGACCCTGGTGGCCGGGCCGGTGGGCGAGGCGAACACCGCATCGATGGGGATCAGCAACACATCGGGTTTTTTATCGACCTCGATGGTCCCCTTGAACCTCATGCCGGGTCGAAGACGATCGGGGTCGGTGCTCTCCATGGTGATCTCGACCCGGACGATCTTGAGGGGATTTCTCCAGGATTTCTCCTGGACGGCGCGAATGACTCGGTTGACGATACCCCGGTAAATGGCATCCTGATGGGAATCAAGGTGAATTTCGACGCTCTGTCCTTCGGCGATTCTGCCTGAAAGGGCTTCTTCCACCTCGCCGTCTGCCATCATCATCCCCAGGTCAGGGATCTCGACGACGATCTCGTGCCCCCAACAGGTGTCGCCAACCTTCTTCTTTTCGTTGCGCCAATTGGTTGCAAAGGTGACGATCCCGTCTCGGGGCGCCTTGCGGACCATGGCTCGAGTGGCGTTGTCGACCCTCTCGACCTCGGACCGGGCCTTTGAGAGGTCGGCTTGCAGGGCGCTGATCTCGGCTTCGGAAGCGGCTTTCGAGAATGCGATTCGTCGCTTCAGTCTTTCGACCTCCAACTCGGCCATGCCCAGATCCAAGGCGGCCTTATCCCTCTCGACCGAGGCAAAGAGTTCGGACGGGCGGGTGGCGGCCATGCGGGCTTTCCTGAGACGCGCTTCGGCCTCCGCCATGGCCAAAGCGTCGTCGGCGGTCTGCACGGCCAGGGCGACTTCTTCCTTTTTGACTTTGGTCTCGGCCTCGGCGACCTCGTTGCGATGCCGCCTGAGCCTGTCCTGCAGTTCGGAGGCGTCAAAAGCTACGACCGGTTGGCCCTTGGTAACCTTTTCGCCTTCGGGGGCCATCATCGAGATTTTGAAACGATGAAGGTGTTGAATCTGAGGTGGTCCGATCTG
>CBDTUG010000016.1:0-10795 GCA_965363555.1 uncultured Thermoanaerobaculia bacterium | reverse complement strand
AGTAGCCGCGGGCGCTGTTTGTTGTCAGTTGCTTCACCGGTATGGCGTTGAAATACGATCGGCAGTCCTCGCCCTCGGATCACACACGGTACTGGACGGGGCCCCGACCTGGGAAGATCTGGCCGAAGTCGACACCGCATCTCCGCTGGTAACGCCCCGACCGAACGACGAAGAGCGCCTCATCGAAGCCGTTCGCTCGGCGAGAGAAGAGGGTGAAACCCTCGGCGGGGTGACCGGGTTGGTTATTCGCGGCCTGGCTCCCGGGCTGGGTTCCTATGTTCACTGGGACAAAAAACTGGACGGGCGCCTGGCCCAGGCGATCACCTCGATCCCGTCAGTCAAAGCTGCCGCCCTGGGCGAGGGCTTGGAAGTCAGCCGACGGGCCGGATCCCTGGCCCACGATTCCTTCATCCTGGGCAAAAACGGCCTCGAACGCACGAGCAACCACGCAGGAGGTCTCGAGGGCGGCGTCACCAACGGATCAGATCTGGTCATGCGAGCCTTCTTCAAACCGATCTCCACTCTGAGGCGGGGCCTGCCGTCAGTCGATCTCGGAACCGGCCTGCCGGGTGACACCGTCTGGGAACGCTCCGACGTCACGGCAATCGGTGCCACACCGCCAATCCTCGAGAGTATGGCCGCACTGGTCCTGGCAGACGCCCTCCTGGAAACCCTTGGCGGCCAGGCAATCGCCGATGTCGATGCCTCCTGGGAGGCTTACTGCACCCGTGTGGAACGGTGGTGGACCCCGGGAAAACAGCCCCGATGATTTCGGTCAAACGAGCCGGAAAATACGGGTTTTGTTCGGGAGTTCGTGTCGCGGACATTAAGGTCCGTCGTTTCGCCACAGACGGCGGCTCCGGAGCGATCCTGGGTCAAGTAGTGCACAACGAACGGGTCGTCGCCGAGATGGAAGAATTGGGCATGAGAACCGTCGAGACCATCGCAGATGTCACCGAGCCGGCAATCGTCTTTTCCGCCCACGGAGTCCCGGAGTCCTTTCACCGTGAAGCGCACCTCCTTGGACTCGAGGTACTGGACACAACGTGCACCTTCGTTTACGACATCCACCGAGAGAGCCGGGGCGCTCTCGAAGGCAGCTACCACTTAGTATTCATCGGGGAGGCTGATCACCGGGAGGTCATTGGCTACACCCATGATTTGGACCCCGAGTGCTACGATGTCATCTCCTCTCTCGAGGAGGCTCGGGTCGTCGACTGGTCCACATATCCCGCCATTCGAATCTTCTACCAGACAACCTTGAACGCTGAGCACTACGAAGAAACCGTTCGAGTCATCGAGCGGGCGAATCCCAACACCTCCAGGGCCGACACAATCTGCTACGCGACCAAAGAAAACCAGGATGCGGCGCGCGCCCTGGCCCACGACCCTGACATCGACATCGTTCTCGTGATAGGGGGGGCCAAAAGCGCCAATACGCATCATCTTTGGGAAATTACCTCCAAGATCAAGACCTCGTACCTGATCCAGGGACCCGAGGCCATTCAAGAAAAATGGTTCGATGATGTCGATTGCGTCGGACTGACCGCGGGCGCCTCGACCCCGGATTCACTGGTCGACGAAGTTGAGGCCTATGTGACAAGCTACGGAGATTGAAGAGGCCGTAATGAGCGTTCGATTGAGCCTCTCGCAAAAACACGGGAATAGCCACAAAGAGGCACAAAAAGGCACAAAGAGAGAAGTCGGATTGAGCTCTTCGCGGTTTGGCGGTTCACGTGTCCTCTAAGACCGCTGAGCGGCTCGCTGCGGCCGCGGTGATTGCCGCTGCAATCTTGACCTTCCCCTTTGCTGCCTTGCCGCTCGGCGCGCCCGGCATCGACTCCGGTTGGCAGTGGGTCGTCAATGTCGCCTCCCAGCAGGACTGGGTCTTCGGTCAAGATGTCGTCTTCACCTATGGACCCCTCGGGTGGTTGGCCACACCGCAGGATGTCGGCTACCACCTGTTGTTGGCCAACGGCTTTCGCATCGCCCTTCAGGGAGTGTTGGTCGTCTCGGTGCTGATGCTCCTATTTCGCTTCAAACGCCCGTTTCCAGTCCTGGTCTTCGCCGGTCTGTGGACCCTCGCCGGCGCCGTCGGCCTGCGATTCGAGGGCTTTGTCGTGCTCGTGGCCGCCACAGCTGTGCTGACCAGTCTGCAAACCAAGGCGGCGTGGCCGGCCATTACCGCCGGCCTGATCACGGGCATCGTTCCATTCATCAAGACCTCGCTTGGCATCATGGCTGCAGCAACCGTCATGATCGGGTTGGCACTGATTTGGAAAGACCGGGGGTTCAAGGTCCCCATCCTGACGATCATGGCTTGTATGGCCACGGCAACCGCCCTGGCCATCCTGTTGTTCCCGTCCCCAACCCTATTCCTGGAGTGGGTCGGCCAGGCACTCGAAGTTGTCGACGGCTATGCGGCGGCCGCCAGCATCATCGGGCCTCGAACCACGCTGATCGCTGGCGGGCTACTGCTGGTCGGCGTCATCTGTGGGGGTCTCCTTCTGGTTCGAATAACACCGGCATTCCATTCGACGGCCCTGATCCTGGTGCCCGGCCTTTTGATCACCTTCCGCCTCGCTTTTGTTCGACAGGACGGACACCAATACCTCTTCGTACCCTTCGTCATCGCACTGCTCGGCGTGGCCACTTTGGGAACATCTCGAAGGGCGGCCCTTGCACTGCTCAGCGGCGGGTTGGCGGCCGTCGTTCTGGGAACGACCTCTGGCGCTTTGCCCTTCGGCTCCACGTCTCTTCCCAGAATCATCGCCCTGGGACACCGGGGCCCTTCGAACCTCAACCGGCTCGTACACTTCAAAGAGACCCGAGACAGCCTTTCGGAAGCGGGCAAAGAAAACTTGAGTGCGCTCAGGCTGCCGCCAACATGGACCGACCGAATGGCCGGAACTCCCAACGGCATCACAGTCGTTCCATGGGAATTGATGTACGCCCCGGCCAATAATCTTCCATTCAAACCTCTGCGTTCGATGCAGTTGTACTCCGCCTACACACCGAAGCTCGACAGTTTGACCGCTGACGGTCTGTCCGGACCCGGAGCACCGGACTTCGTTCTCGACGACTTCGCTCCGGTCGGCAAGAGACGAGCCCTGCTCGACGCCCCGAAGACCTGGCGAAAGCTCTTCCTAGAATACCGGCTGGAACGATCGGCCCGGGATCGTGCCTTGCTCCTGCTGGCCAAACGATCCAAACCTCTGGAAAACCAATGGCAGGATTTGGGGGCAGCCACTCTCGAGGTCGGCGGACCCGGCATCAGAGTTCCGCCCTCACCCAACATGGTCTTCGCAGAAATCGACGCCCCCCTCAATCTCCTCGGCCGTCTGAACAAGGCCTTTTTCAGGGTCCCACTCTTGATGGCGGTCTTTCACCGGGTCGACGGAACCAGTTCTTGGGCCAGACTGATCCCGGCAACCTCACCGGGCGGTATCCTCGTCAGCCACTTCCCCCACGACATCGACGACTACGCCGGCCTGTGGTCCGGCAGAGGCCCCGTTGCGGTTACACGTCTGCAGATCGCAGGGCCGGGGGAGAGAAATTATGCCAGGCGTTTCGGCATTCGCTGGCGAGCGCTGGTCATCACAGCGAATGAGGGGTTATGAGTGACACCACACAGTTTTGAATTTTGAATTCAAAATTGACTTCACCCTTCAAGCTTCAAACTTCACCCTTCGCCCTTCGCCCTTCGCCCTGACGATGGTCGCCACGGTCATGCCACCGATTACATACACCGGCACGAAGATCTCAGCGCTTGTGAAACTGGTCGTTGCATGATGCACAAAGACCAACCCCAGAACGAACAGCGATGCGCCGAAATTCTCGAGCCAGGCAAACCGTCCGGAAATCAAAAGGCCGACACCCAGGGAGATCCCCAGTTGCAGCAGCGGAAGGTACATCACCTGCCACCGAAAAGTGGAAGCTTCCAGCGCGTCCAATCTCTCGTCCGAGGTTTTGGTGTCATCCGGCTTCGGAAAGGGGGCCAAACGAGCCTCGAGCGCAAGGAGCCCCGAGCCCACGACGACGCTACAGAGCAAGATGCCCACGACCACAACAACCCCTCGGCCTGAGGCCGTCATGGCGTCAACTCGGGGGAGGAGGGCGTCGGCACCGGGCCCAGAACCCTAGCCTCCAACGACGCCTTTACAATGACGACCTCTTCTTTGGGTTTGTGGAACGCGATCGTCTTCTCTTCGCCGACCCAGTCTTCGATGACCTCGACCTGCCCAATGGCTTCCAGGACATCGAAGCCCTCAATCAGCAGTCCAAAAACCGCATACCGGCCATCGAGATGCGGCCGCGGCGCATGACAGATATAGATCTCGGTGCTGCCACTGTCAGGATCGGTATCACGCGCCAGACCGACTGCGCCCGTCACATGGGGGTAGGCACCGAACTCCCCCTTGACCAGGGGCTTATCGTTCTCGCCCCCGTCCCCGGCCTGGATCACATGGCCGGAAACCACGCGGTAGAACGGCAAGCCGTCATAGAACCCCTCACCCACCAAGCGCTTGAAGTTGGCCACCGTCTCAGGCGCTCCCTCGTCGAAAAACCGAAAGGCCATCGTGCCCATCGAGGTCTCGAACACGCAGACCTCTTCTTGCTCTGTCTTCAACTCGTTCGCCATCAGCCCGGGGGCTACCATCAAGAAAATACATCCCAGAATATTGAGTGATCGCATCGAAGCCTCCGTGGGAGACGGTAGCACCTTGGCGGGCGACTCTGGGTCAAAACCTCCGGGTGAAGGCGGCGTGAATACCAAAGTCAGGACTATTGTCAAAGGAAAGAATGTTCTCCAAGAGTCCGATCTCCAGCACTCCGTCCGGCATAATCTCGGCCTTCCATCCAAGGATCAACTCGTTTGAGACGCCGGAAAACGGTGGAAGGTTCGACGCAACACCTTCGCTGCCGAGGTACTGAAGAATCAATGACATGCGCGGCTTGAATCGCCATTCGAGAGCGGCCAGAACCGTCAGCTGGGTCTGTTCGAGCTCAATGCCATAAATTGAGTCGCTGCCGAAGTAGGCATAGCCCACCGTCAGATAGCCGTAAAACTTCCCAAAACGTCGAGCGGCAGCAATCGATGCAGCGATGTCGAAGTCACTTCCCTCGAGATCGTTTTTTCCAACCGACCAGCGGCCCGTCACGGCCCATGAAATGGCAGGCAAATGCTAGGTGCCACAGGTGACGTTGTGTTGCAGGGTGAAGAGCAGACTGCGGGCAAAAGTGCCTCGGTCCTGGTTGCCCAGTGACACAGGATCCCGGCCGTCTCCTGGATCGATGAAGATATTGAATTGATTCCGATCGACCAGGTCACGTCCACTCTGATCGACGCCAAAGACGTCATGAAACCCTTCGATGAAACCATCCATGACGCCACCGAAGCGCCAGCGTTGCTCGTACTCGACTCCGATCTCAAACGTGTCGCTGAGGCCGTAGGAATATGCGAGGGACGCGTCAAGGCTCTCGTAGTCCAGCAGATAACGTCCGTATTCGCCCTGGTCGGGTTTGAAATTCGCGTCATCATTGGCCCAGATATTTGACCATGTCGTTCCCAGCCGAAGCTGCTGCTGGCCCTTGGTGAGCGTCGAGGGCGTTCGAGGCAAGATGCCCAGTCGCAGGGATTGGAACGGCGACTGGCTTCGCACGCTCAAGGGCCCGTACCCGACATGAGAGAAGCAGATCGAGTGGCCACGAAAACCCTTGGGTCCGGAGGTCAAGGGCGTGTTTTCGAAGGTGGTCGTTGACACCGCGGGCACAGCCTTTTCTTCAGTTTCTGCCGAAGCGAGAAACTCCCTCAGGACTCCGACCAGCCGATCAGCCGAGATTCCACCGACGATCCGGTGTCGGGGGATGCCCGAAGGATCCAGCAAGAAAATTGTCGGCGTGGCCTCGACGCCCCACTGGCGGGCAAGGCTGGCGTTACGGTCGATATCAATTTTGACCCAAACAAATTCCTCCGAAAATGCCTGAATCGAGTCTTCGAGCAGAGTCGTTTCCTCGAACTCGCGGCACACCGGGCACCAAACCGCACCGAATCCGAGGAAGATCGGTTTGTTTTCGGCCCGAGCCTTTTCAACGGCATCGTCGAGGTTGGATACAAAATCGAGAGCGCTGTCTCGCTGCTTCACCCGATCCGATGCGGCAGTGGCAAATATGGTCTGAGCGAGTACCAGGGCCGCTAACAAAACAATTCGACCCAGTCCCTTTGACCATTTTTTGATTTTCATTTCAGTTCGGCTCCGCCCCAGAGCTTGTCGTACTTCTCACAGTGGATGATCAGACTGCGGAAGTCGCTGAGGTTGACCGTGGCGGGCAGCGCCAGACGCTGCTTGCCCTTTTGACTGGAGAGCGCGCCGATCAAAGTAGCGCCCTGGATCGCTGTGGCGCCGCGCAAACCGGACAGGGGCCGAGGTGAGAGGAAAGCCTTGAGATCCGGGGCTTTTTTTGTCTTGAAGTCTTCATCCAATTCAAGGAAAAGACGACCGTTCTCTTCGACAATTCGCCACGATCCATTGATCGATGCTGTCTTCTTGGTCCAGGTTCCCTGCTGCACGATCCCGCCGTCCGAAGCATGGCCGTGAAACGATATCGCCGCCAGGATCAACAAAAATGCGATCGCCACGGCGGTGTGAAAACCGCCTCGTCCATTCACCGTCAGGGTTGAGCTGAAAGATCTGTTGCACACATTATTGTGTAATCGATTCATATTGGGCTCCTTTATCAATCAAAATTGTTATTCCGTTCCCGGCGCCTGTTGCGGCCGGCACAACCTGTGATATGCAAATCACCGGAAGGAGTTACCGGCGCAGAGCCCTCTTCGGCAGGAACAAGGTGAAATAGGCGGTTGTGTAACCTGACACACCTTTCAGGCATTGAATCAGATGAAACCCCGAATGCGGCCATCCTCTTGAACGAGGAGGCGTATATTCTAAGGGGAAACGAGGAGAATAATGAATTTGGAAACTGTCGTTGAATTTGGTCTGGCTGCGGCCGGTGCCTACACCGTGGTTGGGCTGCTCTTGGCTGTCGCGCTGCATTTCAAGGGCCTCGGCAGAATCGACGAGGACATCGCCGATGCAGGAGTGGTCTTTCGTCTCCTGATAACGCCCGGGATGGTGGCGCTGTGGCCTTTGTTGGTCACGCGTTGGTTGTCGGCCGGTCGATCCGGATCTCAGCTCGACGATGCGGACACACCCCGGTCGTCCGCCGCCCTTCGGCAGGCACATCGAAAGCTGGCCGCCACCACCACCGTCGTCATTTCTGTGCTTGTTGCCATTGGTCTCCTGGCCCGGCCGGGCGCCCCTCCGATGATTGCCGCCGCAGGTGAACTGATCCCCCACCCTCTTCCATTACCGACAGTCGTCGCCTCATCGAAAGAACCCTTTCCGGGCCTACCGATCACGATCAACCTGCGCACCGATGGGGAAAGGCGACACCAGGTGGAGCTTGTGGTCGCCCACGATCTGGAGATTCCGGATGTAGCTCTTTTCTGGCTTGCGGGAGACGGCAGTGACCCTCTTGGCGAGGGTGTGTTTTTGGGCACGGTGTGGGGGCCCGATCGTCGGCTCTTTGCGTTGCCGCCGGAGGCATTCGAGGACGGCAATCTGGTTCTCTATTCGATGAGCCACAAGGAACGAGTAGGTCGGTTCACACTCCCGACTCGGGGAGGTGAATGATGTCTGTAGGATACTCTTCAGTTCAGTGGAATCCTTTCAAGAAACACTACGATTTGGTGCTCGGCTTTTCGGTCGTCCTGATGCTGGCGGCCTTCGCGGGAGTCAGTTTGTTGACCAAGCCAAACATCACCGCCGAGACAGTGATGCTCCGGGCTACTGCAGTCACTGCGTTTGTCCTGTTGCACGTCATTCTTTCGATCGGTCCCCTGGCACGCCTGGATCGGCGTTTTCTGCCTCTGCTCTACAACCGCCGACACCTGGGCGTTGTGATGTTTGTTTTGGCTCTGGCGCACGGCCTGCTTGCTACGATTCAGTTTCACGCTTTCGGCGACGCCAATCCCCTGGTGAGCCTGTTCACCGCCTATCAGATGGACTACGACCCATTCGTTCGTCAAAGCGCCAATATTTCTCACTTTCCATTCGAGCCGTTGGGCGTAGCCGCGCTGCTCATCCTCTTCTTGATGGCTGCCACCAGCCACGACTTCTGGCTCAAGCAGCTCGGGGCCTCGTGGTGGAAGAGACTTCACCTGCTGGTGCTTGTTGCCTACGGATTGTTGGTTCTGCACGTGACCTACGGTGTTTTGCAATCAGAGACCAACTCCCTGTATCCGATTTTGCTCGGGCTCGGCATGGTCAGCGTGTTCGGCTTGCATTTGGCGGCCGCACGGCAAGAGAAACAGTTGGACCGACGGAAAATCGAGCTCGTCGATGACGGCTTCACGCAAGCCTGCCGTCTTGATGATCTTGTTGACGGGCAAGGCCACACCGTATGGCTCGGTTCCGAGAGGGTGGCGATCTTCCGCCACTCAGACCGGGTCTGGGCGACCTCGAATATCTGTCGCCACCAGGGTGGACCCTTGGGCGAAGGCCGCATCATCGACGGGTCGATCACATGCCCGTGGCACGGCTGGCAATACCGGCCGGAAAACGGCTGCAGCCCACCACCCTTTGAAGAGAAGATCGCGACCCATGAAACCCGGATCTTGAGGGACGACGTGTGGGTCAAGACAACGGCCGCTGCACCCGGAACGCCACAGCCCGGCTCCCAAATCGAGGAGGCGCCGAATGCCTGACCCGAATATCTCACCGCCGTCCTCTGCGGACTTCTTCGTCGGCTACGCCGCCAGCCCTCCCGTCCTCAGGCGCCGGCTTCGTCGGATCACTATTGTCCTGCTGGTTGCGGCGCCGGCCCTCGCCGCAGCCATCGGTCTCTTGCAGAATCCGTTGCCGGAAGGCACCTTTGAGTTCGGAGTCGAACGCACATTCGAAGGTGTCATCTACGAGAACCCGGTGCCCATTCTGCACATCGTCGATGCAAGCCGGGATCCGGACACACCGGCTGCTCGGAATCTGCTTTTGGTCGGTGCGGGCAAGTTCGGCTTACCGGACTTCGCACAAGGCTACGACGGGCGCCAGGTCCGCTTTACGGGAACACTGATCTACCGCGAGCGCATGACGATGGTGGAGATGAACGATGAGGCGTCGTTCGAGGTCTTGGGCGAGCCCGGGCCTGGAGAGCAGCGGCAACGTTTCGAGGACCTCGGCGTCGTGACCATCGAGGGCGAGATCGTCGACACCAAGTGTTTTTTCGGCGTCATGCGGCCGGCCACCGGCAAGGTGCACCGCGCATGCGCAATCCGCTGTCTCTCGGGGGGTGTGCCTCCCGGGTTGTTGGTTCGGGACGGCCAAGGCGACGGTGTGGTCTTCATGCTCGCAGGGCCTCCGGGAGAAACGCTCGATCTGGACGTCCAGTGGGCGGCCCGGACGGTTCGGGCTCGAGGACAGCTCGAACTCCATGACGATGTGCCGATCCTGCGTGTGGTCTCCCTCGAACTGACGGAATGAAAGGCTCAAGACATGAACAAACTGGCAATTTTACGATGGCATGACCTCAAAGACCGCGTGCCCGCCCATGCTCTGGTCGGCAATGTCGACCTCGTCGTCATTCGAACCGACGAGGCGGTTTCCGTGCTCTACGGGCGTTGCCTGCACCGCGGCGCCCTGCTCGCTGACGGGCATGTGGATGGAGACAATTTGATGTGCGGGCTGCACAACTGGGACTATCGGGTCGATACCGGCGTCAGCGAGTACAACAATGCCGAGAAACTCAAGAAATTCACCGCTTTGCTGGAAGACGGCCATGTGTGGATCGACCGCGACGAGATCGAGAACTGGGAGAAGGCAAACCCTCAGCCCTACCAGCGGGACGCCTACCAGGGCGATTACGCCGACGTGCACGGCACGGTTGACGAGCCCCACACAGGCCTAATCAGAGAACTCGCCGAGAACGGCCTTGAGAAAGTGGGCCACCACGGGCCCATGGGTGCAATGGGGGTACCAGGACCAGAGTTGCCCGGCTGGGATGACATCCAGTTCGTCACTGCACAACTGGCACGCCTGCCCCTGCTCGACGATGAGCCGGTGGGAACCGAATTGGTGATCGGTCCGGGCGCCAGCAAACCCCTGAAGATGGAAATCCCGGTCTTCGTTTCGGACATGAGTTTCGGCGCCCTCTCGGAAGAGTCCAAGATCGCCCTTGCCGAGGGCGCCGAACGAGCCGGCACCGGAATCTGCTCCGGAGAGGGCGGTATGCTGCCCGAAGAACAGGCGGCAAACTCGCGCTATCTTTATGAACTCGCCTCAGCTCGATTCGGTTTCTCGTGGCAGGCACTCGAGAATGTGCAGGCCTTCCATTTTAAGGGCGGACAGGCAGCCAAGACAGGCACGGGCGGTCATCTTCCCGGTCACAAGGTCACTGAAAAAATTGCAGCTGTTCGAGGTCTTCAACCGGGGCAGGCAGCAATTTCCCCAGCGCGCTTTCCCGAATGGACTTCAAACGATGATTTCCGCCGCTTCGCCGACGAGGTTCGAGAACGAACCGGCGGTATTCCGATCGGCTTCAAGTTGTCTGCTCAACACATCGAGGACGATCTTGATGCCGCCCTCGAAATAGGCGTGGACTACGTCATCCTCGACGGTAGAGGCGGCGGCACCGGTGCCGCGCCGTTGTTGTTCCGGAACAACATCTCGGTACCGACCATCCCCGCCATCGCTCGAGCCCGCCGCCATCTCGATCTCTGTGAAAAGAAAAACGTCACATT
>CBDTUG010000015.1:0-10820 GCA_965363555.1 uncultured Thermoanaerobaculia bacterium | reverse complement strand
GCACAAGCAAACCCGCCGCCTGACGACGAAATTGCGAAAAAGTGCCGTTTCTGGATGGGAACTAGCCCATGTGCTCGCCAAGATACTCGGCAACACCTTCAGAGGTCGGCTTCATCGCGTCGTCCCCGGGGTTCCAATTGGCCGGGCAGACCTCACCATGCTCTTCGGTGAACTGCAGGGCGTCGAGCGTCCTCAGTACCTCGTCGACGTTCCGCCCCAGGGGGAGGTTGTTGATCGTCGAGTGGTGAATAACGCCTTCTTTGTCGAGAATGAACAGGCCTCTCAGGGCGATGCCTTCTTTCTTGAGCAGCACGCCGTAGTCCTTGGAGATTTTCTTATTGAGGTCGGCAACGATGGGAAAACGAACCCGGCCGAGACCGCCCTGGTTCCGAGGGGTGTTTTTCCATGCCCAGTGGCTGAACTGGGAATCTACCGAGACTCCGATGACCTCACAACCACGCTTTTTGAACTCGTCGAGCTTGTCATCGAAGGCGATGATCTCGGAGGGGCAAACAAAGGTGAAATCCAGCGGGTAGAAGAACAGTACGACGTATTTTCCACGGTAGTCCGACAGGGTCAGAGCATCCATCGTATTGTCTTCCAGAACCGCCTGGGCCTTAAAATTAGGGGCTTTCTTTGCAACAAGGTGTTTCATGTGTCCTCCACTTTCGTTGGGTTGACTCGCCCTTTTTCAGGTGCGGTCACTCAAGCAAACCGACGAGTTATGCGGTCTATTCCCCGCTCGGGCCGCTGTCGTCGATGCCGGGCAGGGCGGTGGCGCCCAGGATAGAAATGGGGGTGATCCAGGGCCTGATATTGTTGCGGCTATCGGCGTGCGTCCAGACGACACCCCGGCAGGTTCCTTCCCCCGTTGTCCCTCCCAGAGCCAGATAGAATCCGACCAATGCTGCGGCCCAGACCATCAGAAGAACACCGCTTCTCAGGCTCACCCCTTCCAGATGATGGACCCAGGCCCTTGGAAAGGCCAACCATGCCAACGTCAAGGCGGCGACTGAAGGCAGGACGGCCGCCAGCACCGGCGGCCAGAGGGCCTCAAACGGCAGGAGGCCTTCAAGGAGGGTGCCGTGGTTAGGGGAACTCGTCCGGGAGATCAATACGAGGCCACCCGTGATCCAAGCACAGGCCGGCAGAACCAGGTGTATCACCACGGTCAGAACTCGGCCCGAACGGCCCACTTGGGGCTGTGCTCCACGGACCAGTGCCAAGAGACGAAGGGTCGGCATCAGGGCGGCCCAGGCGCCCAGCACAGGAACCAGCCACACCAGTGCGGGCGACATTTCATGGAGACGCAGAAAGAGGGAGAGATGTCCATCCCAGGGATCGAGGAGGGCCAGCCACCCGAGCCCGAGGACCGAAGCCATCCACGAGATTTGAATCGCCAACAACTCCCAGGTCAGACCACGCGGCCTTGGAACGAAGGGAATTACGAGGGTGGCGACGAGCAGACAAGCTACGGTACCGCCCAGCCAGTATCCTGCGGCGGCACCATCGGCAGAAAAGGCCAAGGAGGGCTGATTGACCAGCGCCCAAGGCTGCCGATGGAGGGGCAGGGTCACGCCGATCCAACGGCAGCCCCCAAGCATTGCACCAAAACCCTGACCACAAGCAATGATGCCCAGGGTGACGATTCCGGCACCCAGGGCGGCGACCCAGCCGACAACGATTGCTGCCGGTGCATTCGGATTGGGTCGGGAGTGCATCACTCATGGTACCATCCTCCCGACATGATTGAAGACACTGGATTTAGCCCATACGCTGATCGAGCGCCCAAGGCTCAATATCCCTTTTCAAGATCGAAGGGAAAGCCACTTCTCCCCTCGTTTCTTGGCCTGGTTGCCCCCCTCATCCTGGTCCTGATGGGAACGATGACAACAATGGTCGGCGCCCAGGCCCTGACCGTTCGCTCACTCGAAGGGGGGACCGAGGTCGTACTGGTGACTCAGACCCTGGCCGAAATGTCGTCGGGGTGCTGGCCCGTGCTCACCGAAAACATGGAGATGCAGGGACGCTGTGTGGTTGGCAGCGATCTGACCTTTACCGCGGCATTGCAGGCCGAACTGGCCGGCCTGGAAGAAGCCCCTTCAGTTCTGATCATCGTCGGTGGCTCGGGCCGTCGAGAGGCGATTGACCTGGCTGAAAGAGTCCTCGAGGGCAAGGTCACCGGTGCGAGCCTGGCGCCTGCGGATCAGTCCCTGGAGGAGGGAGGCCAAGAGCGGCGTCTGGGGCAACCTGGCGGCCCGTCGATCTTGCGTCTGGAGGTCCAGTTCCCGCCTGTGGACGATGCCGACCGAACGGCAATCGAGGTCTTGTGGACCTTGCTGCCCCGCCATTTGACCAAGATCAATTCCGGGCTAAGGACCCGGATTGAAGGTGATGTCGGCACACTTGAATTGTCGGTGGACGGCGACCTGGGTGGTCACGAGTTGCGGAGCCTGCGCCTCGGCCTTGCACAGGTGTCTGGAGACCCATCTCTTGAAGCTGAGGCAGTCGAGGGGGAGGCCAAGAGGCTTCGCATTGCCCGGTCTGCGCGGCTGGAAGCGGTCGAACGAGCCGGTCTCGAGTTGTTGGACTTGTGGAGGCGCGGAGGCAGTGACGGCATTCGCCAGTATCTCTTCGGGCCTGATGGTGTCACCCTGGAAAGGGTTCGGCAAGCCGCCGGTCAGTGGCTGCCTCGCCATCCGGGTCATGCGGTTTTCGTACTGCCTCCTCGACATTTTCGTCCGAGATTCGCACCGGGACCACAGTCCGCAAGTATGAGTAACGACCTCTCTGCTGCTATTCTTGCTCGTCCTTCTGCACAATTATCAACTCTGGTTCTCCGGCCGATTCTCTTGTCAAACCTGACGGGAGACCCCGAGGCGGCGGTTTTGACCCGGTTGGCGACGGCCTTGCGCCGCTCCGATAATCGACCGGCCTACATTGCCGTTGAAGGTAACCCGCCCCGATTGGAAATGGCCGCCCAGATGGGTGGTTTCCCCGGACTGTGTGAGGCACTTCAGTCAGCGATGGCCGACATATCGTCCGATTCGACACCGATAACGATCGAGAGTGACGCTCGCCGAACGGCCCTTCGCCTGATGGCCGGCATCCTGGGTTTGCACGCAGGAAGTGCGGTGACGCCGGCCTCTGTATTGGCCCCGGGAAATTTGGCAATCGGAGGCGTTGCGGTAGATTCTGAACTGGCACTGGAGGCCCTGGAAAAATTCGGAGTCGGCGGATCCCCGTCCCGAACAGCTCTCCAGGGAAGCGTTGGAAATGTTGCCAGACACCGAATGCCCGCGGCCGGAACTCAATCGGCGGTTGTCATTGCCCTCCCTCTGGGCAGCGGATTTCCTGTCCCTGAGACCATTGCCGAACTGCTCCAGAATCGGACATCGCGGCTAATCGACGGCGCCGTTGCTGAAGTCCTATTGCCCTTGATTCCGGGCCGTTCGTTCATGGTGATGGTCATCGTCAGGGAAGGCGAGGTCACCGCCCTCGAAGAGGATATTCAGAAAAATTGGAACCTGTTGTTTGAGCCCGCTACCGAAGAAGAGCTGGGAGCCCTACGCCGAAGCGTCGCCGCTCGGGTGGTGACTGCGGCCGGTGGTGTGCTGGGCAGGGCGCGAGTCTGTGCGGCCATTGCCGCGGGCAGTGACAGTTGGCGAACACCGGGCGACCGGGAAATGGCGGCCCTGACTGTTGACCTAGTTGCCGTCAATTTCGATCTTGAATACCTCGCTGAAGCCCCTGACGCCCAATGGACCGCCTCAGGCCCTGCGACCTTCAGCCTGGTTGAGCAGTAATGGAGACCTCATGACCGAATCGATCCAACGACAATTGACATTCTTGACCAAGGGCTGTGTTGACGTGGTTCCCTCAGAGGCACTGGAGAAAAAACTCCGGCGGTCAATGGAGTCGGGAAAACCTCTGATCATCAAGGTGGGCTTCGACCCGTCGGCTCCGGATTTGCACCTGGGTCACACCGTGATTATTCGAAAGATGCGCCACTTCCAACAGCTTGGCCATCGAGTGATCTTTCTGATCGGGGATTTCACCGGCCTGATCGGTGATCCAACGGGAAAGAACACCACACGACCCCAGTTGACCACTGAGGAAATTGAAAACAACGCTGCAACCTACCGCCGTCAAATCTTCAAACTGCTCGATCCCGAAACGACGGTCGTCGATTTCAACTCGAAGTGGTTGGGCCAGTTGGGTTCTGCGGAATGGATCAAGCTGGCTGCCAGGGTCACGGTTGCCCAAATGTTGGAGCGGGACGACTTTCGTAAACGGTACGAGACCCAGAAGCCGATAGCACTGCACGAGTTTCTTTATCCCTTGGCGCAAGCCTATGACTCGGTTGTCCTGAAATGTGACGTGGAACTCGGCGGCACCGACCAACTTTTCAACCTTCTGATGGGCCGTCACTTGATGCGGGAGCACGGGATCGAGCCGCAGGTCGCAATGACGCTGCCCCTATTGGAAGGCCTGGATGGCATCGAGAAGATGTCAAAAAGCCTTGGAAACTATGTCGCCGTCGAAGACCCACCAAATGAGATGTTCGGTAAACTGATGTCGGTGTCGGACGATCTGATGTGGAAGTACTGGCTGCTCTTGACCGACCGATCCGCTGAGGATATCGAGGCGATGAAAACCGACGTCAGCGAGGGCCGACGGCATCCAATGGAGGTCAAAAAGGCCCTGGCCCGGCTACTGGTCGAGGAGTTTCACGATGCTGAATCAGCCGGATTGGCCGAGGCCGAGTTCGGGCGCGTATTTTCCGGACGAAAACTGCCCACCGATATTCCGGAGGTCGAAGTCACCAGCGAAACGCCGAAGATGCTGCTTTCCAAGGTCTTGGTTCAGGCGGGTTTGGCCAGCTCGAATTCCGAGGCCCGTCGCCTGATGTCACAAGGCGGCGTCAAGGTCGATGGCGAAGGCGTTGATGACCCAAAAAAGACCGTTTCTTCAATCTTGGGAGAATCCCTGTTGATCCAGATCGGAAAACGACGGATCGCCAAAGTGTCGATTGTGACGGCTGTTAAAACAACGGAATAGCCGCAAAGGGTGGCCGGGCCGAAGTTATGGACACGGTGGACAGCCTATTGAGCACAGCGTTCTGGGTCCATATCGTCCACCACGTCCTCAATGTCCATCTCAGAAAGAACAAAAAGGGCCGGTAAGGCCCTTTTTTTAGTCCATTTTGGTCCCGTATGCTCAGTGCTGCGCCTCAAACGGCGCATAACGCCCCTCGAAACCTATCCGGAACGCGCTCCTAAAAGAACGATGTCTCCTGCTCGACCTTCTGGCCTTCTTCGCTCAGGCCTTGGATCTGGATCGAGATAAAGGACGGCCTGAATTTATGGTCATGGCAAATGTGGCGCAGGCGCTCGTCCAGGTCGGCATCCCAAAACTCGATGATCTTGCCGGTGGCCATGCAGACCATGTGGTGGTGTCCTCCGCCCGGCTCCATCTTCTCGTAGAAGTAGTGCTCTCGGCCAAGGCGGCTCTTGCGGACCAGGCCACACTGCACCAGGAGGTCGAGGGTCCGGTAGACCGTTGCGCGGCTCACCTTACGCTTCTTGACCTTCATCCTGGCCAGGAGATCGTCGGCGTCCAGATGGTCGCTCGTGGCAAAGATCTCATCCAACAGAGCCAGCCTTTCCTGGGTCACCTTAAGGTTGTTCTCCCTCAAGTGTTGAATGAATAGTTTTTGGGCACGTTGGGCCAACTTGCTCATGATAACTCCCTCTAATCCGGACTCATTTTCAATGTCTCCATACATGATATGTCTCGATGCCTGAGGTGTCAAGAGGCAGATTCCTCCTCTTGAGGCGCCTTTTTGACCACCAATTATCGGTTAGATTTCTGCGATTGTTCCGCTGCTTGGAGTACAGTATCACCAGACGATTGCCGGCTTTGGAGGGGGGTTTATGGATTATCCAATCTGGGATTTGGCCATGGGCGGAGGGATGTTGATGGCTTTGGTGGCCGGTACCCCACGTGATTGTTGCTCACTTTGCTGTCGGGGGCGGTCTGTTGATCGTTATGACAGAAGCTCTCGGGGTTCGGCGAAACGACCCTGAGCTTCGAGAATTGGCCAAGCGATCTTCGCTGGTGTTGATTCTGATATCCACCGTCTACGGAGCCATTTCAGGTGTTGGCATCTGGGTGGTTGCGGGTTTGATCTCGCCGGGGGCGATTTCCAGCCTGATTCACAACTATGTATGGGGCTGGGCAATCGAGTGGGTATTTTTCATCCTCGAGATTGTCGCGGCCCTGCTTCGAACCGGAATCGCCCTGATGATGGCGGCAGCCTTCATGATCTTCCCCGCAGCGAAGAGCCGAGAGGCCGGCACGAGATTGGTGCGGTATATCGGTGGCTGGCTGGTGGCCGGCTCATTGATCTCCTACGTCGGCTATCGGTGGTGGGAGACACAACTGGGTGAGACGACGCGAGCGCTCTTCCTGGGTGAGTCTCCGACTCTGGCCACGCTGGCAGCAACCCGATCGTTTACGTTGTGGGCCTTGGCGGCAGCGTTGATCTTGGCGATCGTATTCCTGATGGTTGCTCCGCGGACGGTCAAGGCGATCGTTCCCGGCATCCTGGTCATGGCGGCGGCTTTCGCCTTTTTCGGAGGTTATGGGCGGCTCCGAGAAGGTAGCCGCAAGCCGTTTCTGATTCACAGCCATCAGTTCTCCAACGGGTTGCTGATCGAGGACATCGAGCGCATCAATTCCATGGGACTTCAAGCCTTTACAGGCTGGATGACGATCGAAGGATCGGAGGACCCGGTCGTCGTCGGGCGTCAAGTTTTTAGGATCCAGTGTTCGGCCTGCCATACGCTTGATGGGTATCAGAGTATTTCCGAGGCTCTGCCGACCTTCGGGGAGATGCTGGCCGTTGTCGCGAACGACCCACCGGGGTCGGGGGCCGTGGCCTATGTGGCCGGCTGTGCCTCGTGCCACAGCGACACCGCGTATGAAGAGATGGTGGAGTTCATGCCCGGGCCCGAAGAGATGAAGGAAGATCCCGAGATGGTCTTTGATCTCCTGGCGGGCATGATCACGGGCACGCTCGAGCAGTTGCGGGATATGGGGCCGGCCTATGTCGACGCCGACCGGACCGTGCAGTTCGACACGCAGACGACAGCCTACCCAATGATGCCTCCATTAGTAGGAAACGACGAGGACCTCGAGGCCCTGGCGGCTTACCTGGGAACACTGACGCATGACGGCGGGTCGCCGGTATCTACGGGAGGTGGACAATGATTCCGGACCTGATTCCTACAGTTGACGCAGCCTGCCTGCCGGGCCCGGTCTGGCTCTTCCAGTTCTTGTTGATTTTCACCTTCTTCCTGCACCTGCTGTTCATGAATCTGACCTTGGGCGGGACCTTGATGGCAGCCATCGCCCACAGTCTGTCCGGTGGTCGGAGTGATGACCCCCGAGGTGTGCTTGCCAAACGGTTGATAGGAATCAACGGATACGGCATTTCTTTGACGATCACAACCGGTGTCGCGCCACTGCTGTTCATACAGGTGATCTACCAGCAGTTCTTCTACACGGCCACAATCCTAATCGGAGGCATGTGGCTGTCACTCTTGCTCTTTTTGACAATCGGTTATTACGCCGTCTACCTCTACAAATTCAAGGGTGCGCCTGTTCGTGGCCAAGGTGGCGGTGTATGGCTGTGGACCGCTGCAATTTTGTTCATGGTCATCGGAGCGATTCAGGTTGCCGTCAATCTGATCCACATGCAGCCGGGAACATGGGCGGCCCTTGCGGCCAATCCCTGGGCCATTCTCAAGGACCCGACCTTCGTACCTCGCTACCTGCATTTCCTCCTGGCCGGAATCGCCTTCTCGGCAATGGTTGTTACCTGGTGGGCCGTACGACAGGCACGCAAGGACATCGATCCGGACCTCAACGGTGCGATCGCACGGTTCGCCTGGAAATGGGCCTTGTGGGCCTCGGCGCTTCAGATCGTCGATGGCCTGTGGTTGACGATGGCGCTGCCGAAATCGGTCCTGCTGGGGCTGATGAAGGGTGGAGGCGCGACGATGGGGCCTTATACCATCGGCATGCTCCTCGGCATCGGCATCCTCGTGATGTTGGCCCGGTGCAGTGACCCGGTGTCCAGACCGGCGCTGGTAACAGCGACCCTTGGGACTACCCTGGCCGTAATGGCCATCATGGCGGTGACCCGCGATCAACTCCGGTCGATCTACCTGGGTTCATCAGCCGATCTCGACCAGTTCATCATCCGTGCCCAGTGGGGGAACTTCGTATTCTTCGCGATCTTGCTGGTTGTCGGGTTGGCTACGGTTTATTACATGATTCACCGGGTTCTCAACGAACCTGCCGATGGTGCCGACGCGGCCTGAGTTGGCGGCATAAGAGAATGTAAAAGGGCGGCCTGCTGGCCGCCCTTTCTCTATCCTGATGAAACATCAGGGCTTTCTGGGGTTTTCAGTCCGAGGCGCCGTTGTCCTCGGCCTCGTCGCTTTTTCCGGTTTTGACAGAGTCTTTGAAATTGCGGATGCCCTCTCCCAGACCTTTTCCCAGGCGGGGGAGTTTGTTGACGCCAAAAATCAAGACGACGATCGCAAGAATGATCAAGAGCTCGGGAAGACCAAGGCTACCAAACATCGACACCTCCAGTAGCTGCCAATTCTAGCAGAATTGCCATGACTCCGGCGGGCGCCCCGAGTTGTTGGGCAGTTTCGGCGGCGGTTGAAGCGGTCTGGGGCACCCATCTGAGGTATTGGGGCAATCCTTTCGCTCCAAGGAAGGCAAAGGTCCCGAGGACCTTGACTGCCCTTTGAAGGGTGGTCTCCTTCAGGCGGCGCTCCCACCCGGGAGCAGCCCCGACGGACTCGGCCCACAGCTGCGCAATAGCCAGCCGCTCATCGGTATTGAGCAGCTCGGGCATCGAGCGATCTGAGAGCAAACTCGCGAGGTCATACGTGTCCGGCCCCTGCCTGAGGTCTTGGACATCGATGATTCCGACCCTGCCTTCGGCATTGACCAGTATGTTGTTGAGGTGGAAATCACGGAGGCAGATCGAACGAGGATGAGTAGCAACAGTTGCAGCGAGTTCGTCGAGCCATGGCTGGAATCCTGGGCCCAACTCCTCCCTGGTTTTTCCTGGGAGGCTCCACATCTCGAAGCCGTTCAGCTCCCACCGGAGAAAGGCCTGATCGAGGGAGGGGTTCCAATGAGGGAGCTGAAGGACCGGGAGAGTTGACAACCGGCAGAGGGGCTCGAGAAATGAGGCGGCCAGTTCTGGCCGTGCTTCAGGGGCCGTTGTCATCAGGGCCTTCTCTCCATCAATCGGGCCGAGGTCCTCCAGCAACACCCACAAAGATCGGGCATCCCCGGCCAGAATCCGGGGGACCGGGAGGTTGCGGTCACGCAGCCATATCAAGACTTCGAGGTCCCTTTTGACCACAGAACGCCATTGCTCAGGATACCGGCAGAGGATGGCGGTCCCGCCCTCGTGTATCTCAACCCGCCAATAACGTCGGCCGGAAGCGTCACCGGTGATCGGTTGCCACTCGGAGATTCGGTGAGGTCCAAGGGAGTCGGGGAGGTTCGGTATCTGTTCCATCCACGCTATTCTCTCCTAGAACGGGCTTCATTTCGAGCCCCTTCGGTCGGAGAATGCATGAATCTACTCGGTAAGACATCCGTCGAGATCGCTGATCTCCTACAAAACGCAGTTGACCGTGACTTCAGAGGGCGGCAGATCGCAGGGTGGCTTCACCAAAGGGATGCACGAACTTTTGAGGAAATGTCCAACATTCCAAAATCTCTGAGAGAAGCCCTGGCGGTGGATTTCTCCCTGGCCGAACCCGAGGTCCTCGAAAGGGCCGTCAGCAGCGACGGTTCGACCAAGTACCTCTTTGAATCTGAAGACGGCGCCACCGTTGAGGGGGTTTCCATGCCTGACGGCGCCAAGGCGACTCTGTGTCTGTCGTCGCAGACCGGGTGCGCCGTGGGGTGCACCTTCTGTGTGACCGGCGCCCTGGGCGGGGGTCGAAATCTGAGGGCCGATGAAATGGTCGGGCATTATCGCCTGATGCGACGAGATCTCCCCAAAGACGTCGAGAGGGTCAATCTGGTCTTCATGGGCATGGGGGAACCGATGCTCAATACGACCGCCCTCGGCCAGGCTCTGGGGGTCCTTCACGAGAGGGTTAGTCCCAAACGAATCACCATCTCAACCGCCGGGATCATTCCGGGGATCCAATGGATGGCGACCCTTTCAAGACCTCCAAAATTGGCGGTGTCGCTCAATGCCCCTGACCAGGAACGCCGCGAGAAGATCATGCCCATCACCCGGCGCTATCCTCTGGATCAACTGATGGCCGCTGTTCGAGCCTTCCCTCTGGAGCGAGGTCGTCGAATCACTTTCGAGTACGTCCTGATTCGGGGATTCAATGACCAGGTCACCGATGCCCGAATGGTGGCTCGTCTCATTGAGGGAATTCCGAGCAAGATCAATGTCATCCCCTTGAATGAGGATGTCGAACATTTCCCCGACCTCCGACAGCCTTCGGAAGGAACGGTCGATTCTTTTGCTCGGACCCTGAGAGATGCCGGCCGGGTGGTGACGGTCAGGTGGTCCAAGGGCGCCGATGTCGCAGCTGCCTGCGGGCAGCTCAAAGGAAGGAGCACGGTCCGTATTGGCCTTTAGAAAAAGCACCCTGGCAAAGAGACCCGAGTGAGGCCAATCCAGCCCGTGCCCCTTCCTATTTGCGCTTCGCGCATGAAATTTCTTCAATGAAAAACATGCCTAGATCGGAAGAGCA
>CBDTUG010000014.1:0-11348 GCA_965363555.1 uncultured Thermoanaerobaculia bacterium | reverse complement strand
TCCGATCTAGTTTCCTAGCTGTCTTCTATTTCCGACTTGATCTTTTTCAGCTCGTCTCTGAGAGTGCCTACTTCGCTTTCCGAAAAGCCGAAGAGGTTCTTCCCCTTGGAGAAATCGAGCGCTAGTTCCATCTGGGCCACCGCATACGCGAGGTTTCCTGCCCTCACGTGGTCCCGAACGGTGTCCAAAATGCCCTCCCGAATAATCTCGAGGGCCTGGCTATCCGGAGAAAAGACCGTGAAACCGGCGATCGCCATCGCAACAGCAACCTTGGCTTCCTCCATCGCTTCCATTCTGGCCTCAACGAGGGCCAGCTCATTCGCTATCGCCTCGAGCTCGTTATCTGTCAATCCTGATTCCCGCCGCTCCAAAAGCCGCTCAGCCTGAGTTTGCAGGTCGCCGAGTCGAGAATCTATCTTTTCGATTTTTTCGTATCCGCCAGAGACCATCGTGTTCTCAATCGATACCTGGAAGGTGGTGCCGAGACCGAGAACGATCAGGACCGCGGCCAATGTCGCGGCGACCGCCGCCAGACGCGGCCGCCGTCTCGACCAATTGACCAGTCGATCAACAGGCCGAAGCGTGTAGGCAGAAACAGGCCGAAGCTCCTGATGAGATCGCAAATCCTCAGCAAATTCAACGGCCGAAGCGTAACGCTTGAACGGATCTTTCTGCAGTGCCTTCATGCAGATGGCCGAAAGGACACGGCTGGTTCGGGGCTGGACTTTGATCGGCTCATCGGGGTCATGCAGCACAACGCCTTTCATCGAGTCCTGTGCTGTCTTGCCCAGAAAGGGATTCTTGCCCGTCAAGATTTCATAGAGCATCACACCCAATGAAAAGACGTCAGCCTGGCGATCGGCCTCCATGGCCTTGCCTTGTGCCTGCTCCGGCGCCATATAGGCCGGGGTCCCCAAAACGGCGCCCAGCCGAGTCCGGTGCGACGTCTCGGCATCTCCTTCCGGTTCGTCATCCAGCTTTTTGGCCAAACCCCAATCCATTACAAAAACGACTCCGAGGTCGTCCACCATGATGTTCTCAGGCTTCAGATCCCGGTGAATCACCCCCTTTTTGTGAGCGGCAGCGACCGTCTGGCAGACCTTGAGGAAGATCTCGGTAAGCCCCGCCTTGACCCGGTGGTCGAGCAGATCGTCCGGAATGCGTTCCCTCAGAATATCGCGCAGAGTGCGCCCGGTAACCCGCTTCATCGCGTAGAAATGGTCACCGTCCGGCAGTCGTCCAGCCTCATATACCGGAACCGCGCCTGGGTGATCGAGCCCCGCAAGAATTTGAGCCTCAGCGAAAAACCGCTCTCTCGCCTCGGCCTTGCTCGCCAGTTCCTTACGCAGCCTTTTGACCGCGACCCGGCGATCGAGCCGATGATCGATCGCCAACTCAACGATGGCCATGCCGCCTTGGCCCAGCGACCCCAGAACCCGGTAGTTCTCCTCAGTCGCAACGGGCAGCGGTGGCAACTCGCCATCGGCCGGGGAACCGGAAGTCCCATTCCGGGCCGGAATGTCGAGAGTCCGTGACTCGAACAACGAGCCCTCGTCTATCCTCTCGCCGCCAACACCATCCTCACGACCGTTCCGATCGTCATTCATTGTCAGGTCCTCCAGCAGTGCCTATTCTACCGGGAGACGGGTGGACACAGGGGTCCGCCTTTCATCCTTCATCCTTCATCCTTCATCACCCTATTGTCACGACCGTCACATCTTGGTCATCAGCGTCACCGGTCTGTAAATATTTAAGGAAACGCTCAATTGGTATCGTAGATTGATTTGGGGCGAATACCGACCCCGAAGAGGTAGACCATGCGAATCACGATTCTCGTAATCTTAATCACTCTGCTGATCGTTCCCACCGTCTGGGCCGAAGTTGACACCACCGCAGATACAGCAGTCGTCGAGACAGAAACCGGCACCGATGAAGAAAACTCCAAGACCGAGGAAAAAGACGGCAAACGGGTCTTCAAGGAACGGGTCGTTGTTACGGCCAGCAGGCAGGAACAGGCCGCATCCAAAACCCCGGCGGCTATTTCTGTCATTAGCGCTGAGGACATCAAAAACCGCAATCCTGCGCGTATGGTTGATCTCTTCAAGGAAATTCCCAGCGTTGACGTCCAGGGCGAAGGCCCATTTCGAGGTCTTCCGGTTATCCGCGGATTGGGTTCAAATCGAGTCCTGGTGTTGGTCGACGGCGAACGCCTCAACAACGCCCGCGAATCCACGCTGTTTGCCGGCATCCAAATCGGTCTTGTTGACACCAGTGAAATCGAGCGGGTCGAGATTCTCAGAGGACCGGCGTCGGTTCTTTACGGTTCCGATGCAATGGGTGGTGTCATCAACATCATCACCAAGAAACCCGACCTCGGAGCTGAGGAGTTTAAGATTCACGGTAACGTGAATTACACCTATGGCTCGGCGGCCGACTCCAGCACAGCACAGGCCGATATCAGAGGTTCCGGCGATGGTTGGGGATTCAACCTCAGCGCCGGCTACCAAACTTCCGATGACTACAAGGCGCCCAAGGAGGCAGCAGACTCACCCTATTACTCCGAATACGTCTTGCCCGACGGAACTGTTCCCAACAGCGGTATGGACCAGGCCAGTGTGCAAGGTGGCTTTCGAATGCTGACCGGCGACACCGGCGTCTTCAAGACCAACCTCGAGGTTGTTCGAACCTCAGACATCGGCTTCCCTGGCTTCGATCCGGAAACCAGCGGCGTCGACATCAACTTTCCGAGATTCGACCGAGACAAGATTTCGGCCGGTTGGGACAGTGGGCCGTTGGGTGGCCTTGCGAACCTCACGCTGAACGGCTACTACCAACATGTCGTCAAAGAGAGCGTGATGAATATCGATCCCAGCCCGTACTTCTACATCCACTCCTCCACGCTGTCGGACGTGAAAACCTACGGGTTCAATACCCAGGCCATCAAGCATCTTGGCAACAATCACTTGACGATGGGTCTCGATTTTTACCAAGACAACCTCCACGACGAAGCAGTTAACGACTATTCCTACAGACCCGGCAACAACAACACTTCGGTGCCAAAGAGTCACCAAACCGGTCTCGGCATCTATCTGCAGGACGAGTACACCCCGACCGAACGCTTACGACTGTTAGGTGGTCTTCGATATGACACCTTCAAGTTCAAGAGCGAAGATGACCCCCTCTATCAAGGCGAGCCCTTTGACGTCACCGATTCCGACGTCTCAGGCAACATCGGAGCAATGTATGCAGTTGCTCCCAATGTTGAACTGACCGCGTTGATCGGCCGAGGCTTCAGAACTCCAAATATTCAAGAACGTGCATACAACGGCAGCGTCTCTGAACCGGGTTTCTGGGTTGTGCAAAACCCGGACCTCACGTCCGAACGATCACTCAACTACGAAGTGGGTTTCAAGCTGACCTACGACAGGTATTACGGTGGCGTCAATGTTTTCTACAACGACGTCAAGGACCTGATTACCTTCGTGGAGTTGGGGGAAGATCCGAACACTGGCCTCAACCTCATTCAATACGACAACATCGAGGATGCGACCATCAAGGGAATCGAAATTGAACTCGAAACCCTGTTCGCCGAGCGATGGACGATGATCACCAATTTCTCCTACACAGAAGGCAACAATGACAACACCGGTGAACCCCTGGGATTCATTCCGCCATACAAGTTCGTGCTCGGGTTCCGTTACCATGCGCCGCGGTGGTGGTGGGAAATGACCGGCCGTTTCGTCGGCGAGCAAACTCGAGTTCCTAGCCCCGAGAACATCGCCAACCCCGAAGAAGAAGCCCCGGTTGGTGATTTCATCACCGCCGATATGAGAGCCGGCTATAAGTTCGATTCTGGCCTCAACCTGCAGGCCACCCTCGGCAACATCTTCAACGAACTCTACTCAGAACCTTTCAACCTTCGACCCGAACCGGCCCGTTACCTGAGAGTCTCGATCGGGTATAGCTTTTAGAGCGCCCAGCGGTCGGCTGGGCGGACACGGGGGTCCGCCCCTACAGAGTTGTCGAACGAAATTGAATGGTTGTAGGGGCGGGCCCCCGTGTCCGCCCGAACGCAGTCCGAACCCGTCCGGTAGATTTGTAGGGGTGGGCCCCCGTGTCCACCCTTGTTATTACCGATACACACAACGCTCGAATAGAATATTTGTAATGAATGAAAATCCTGAAAGCCCACCTCGCCGCCGATCCCTCCGCCTGCGACGGTATGACTATTCCCGTACAGGGGCCTACTTCGTAACGATCTGCACCCAAAGCCGCGCAGGTCTGTTCGGTAGGGTAAGCGACGGAACCATGGCGTTGACCGATGCCGGACAGATGGTCCAGACCGTCTGGAACGAGATCCCCAAATTCTATCCTGGCATCGAAATCGACGAATTTATTGTAATGCCCAACCACATTCACGGCATCATTGTTCTGGTTCAGACGGCCTCCACGGGATTGTCATTGCCCACCGTTGTCCAACGGCTCAAGACCATGACCACAAAACGATATATCGACGGTGTCGGAAGCTCGGGATGGCCTCGATTCTCCAAGCGTTTGTGGCAGCGGGACTATTTTGAGCACGTCATCCGCAACCCGGAATCCCTCGACCGCGTTCGACGGTACATCCTGGAGAACCCAGGCCGCTGGCTGGTTGACCCGGACAACCCCGAGGCCCAGACGCCTGACCGGGAGAATCCTTGGGGACCCTGACATCAGAAAAGGGTGGACACGGGGGTCCGCCCCTACGGCAGTCCGAACGCGTCACAATTTCTGTAGGGGTGGACACAGGGGTCCACGCTTTTCGAATC
Organism: uncultured Thermoanaerobaculia bacterium; assembly: GCA_965363555.1. Lineage (GTDB taxonomy): Bacteria > Acidobacteriota > Thermoanaerobaculia > Thermoanaerobaculales > Sulfomarinibacteraceae > DAOWGJ01. Next base: position 6,540 of record CBDTUG010000014.1, on the reverse strand, counting down.
AACCCGACCGGCCACCATCAGGTTCTCTCGGCTCCGGCACGACCGTTACGCCCTCGTTCCCGAGAATGACCAGGGCGAAACCCTGTGGCGCGGCGGTGATGGTGTGGGGGCGTACCCGAACGGTCCACAGACCGGCAGTGGCCTCAGGCAGGATGACGGCCTCAACATTGTTCAGATGGTCGGCCTGACCACCGGAGACCGAAAGCCCTCCATCCATCACATTGCCTCTGAAGATCCCGCCAGGCCCCTGCACCTCGAGATCCAAGTCGTTGACCAGATTTGTGTCGGCGGTCGAGGTTGAGGGGACATCGGTCCAACTCAAAACGACCTTGAGGTCCGCCGGTTGATCAATATCGACGACCACGGCGACGCTGTCCGCCTCGGAATCAAAGGCATCGAGCCGGTCGATGACCGACATCCGATGATTCTCCCCCTCGAACCAGAGGGCCCGATCCAACTGCACAAGGCCCCAACCCTGATCTCGGGAGGGGATCGCATCAATCGAGGTACAGCCCAATGTCGTCAAATCAACCGCCGAAGCCACCAGGACCGCTTTGACGAGGGCCGCGCTCGGTTCGAAGCCCCGCTCCACGTCACGGCGCCCAAAAACAAACCAACCCTCCATGAAGTACTGGCGAATCAGCGCCGAGAGGCCGGCCACCGTCGGCGTTGCCATCGAGGTTCCGGAACCTGCCCGGACTCTGCAGTTCGGCACCCCAACAAAAAAATCAGTCTCAGCCGACATCACCCCTGATCCCGGCGCCATGACATCGGGCTTGATGCGCCCGTCATGCGTCCACCCTCTCGAGGAGAATTCTGCGGGACAGAGCGGATTGAAGTCGACCGAAGCCAGGGCGCCGACCGAAACGACATTCTTCCCTGTTGATGGTGAGATCACGGTATCGTCGCCTCCCCGGCCGGCATTTCCGGCCGCGGCGACGACGACCATCTGAGGATGGTCCCATACGAAGCGATCGACGTCTGCGGTCGGTTCGGTATAACGATTGAGCGGCCAGCTCTCCTCAGCATCACCCCATGAGTTGCTGTGGATCCTCGCACCTTGTGCCCAGGCCTGAGCCAGCATCTGATCGAGCGGCCGAACCGGGCATCCCAGACCCGGAAGATCGGCACATTCATCGACCTCGGCTCCGCCGTCTTGAATCACCAACCGGGCCGCCGGGGCCATGCCGTCATTGCCCTCATGCGTACCCCAAAAATCAGCATCCCCCGCAGCCGATCCCGCCGTGTGGCTACCGTGCCCCGAAGAATCCCAGTCAGTGGCGCTGGGCTGAGGCCAATCCTCATTCCACCAGAAATCAACGGCCAGGATTTTCCGATGGCCGAGGTCGACATCAGTACCCACCGAACCGTTGACGGCGGGCAGGCCGTGGTCGGGATCTCCGAAGAAACAGCTGTCCGCGTCGATGCCCGTATCCATCAAACCAATGATCTGATCCTGCCCCAGAAGCCCGTGGTTATAGAGTGGAGTTTGAACAAAATCGCCACTCTGGCAGAGGGGTGCAGAACGTGCATTCTGGAGCCTGGCCCCAGGTTGCACATCGACAAAGACTACCAGGCCGTCGAAGGCCTTCAGACTGCTGACTGTCGCCTGAAGGGCCTGAGCCGGAACCAGTAACCCGATCCGGGCAACCGCGCCCGAGGCCACTCGCCAGCCGACCGTGGCTCCACCTGCCTGCAGAACTTCGCTGGCCTGATCCAGGGATACTCCCGGCGCCAGACCGACGATGATCGGAACGGACCGATGAGCCTCGGTGCCGGCCAAAACTCCCCGCAACGTCGGCGTTACGGCAGATTCCAGGGTCCACGGCACGCCCTTGAAGCTCTTGGAGGACTCAGAACCCAACGCCAGAACTCGGCCTCCTGGAAGATACGCGAGGACCGCCTCCTGAAGCACCTGATTGGGGGCCTCAAAAACCAGAATGCCGGTGGATTCCGGTACCGAAAGATCTCGCGGGCCGGCTCCCCAGAGCTGTCCCCACGCGAACGTCAACAGCAAAGCAAGAGTCACAGATTTCATCACACAACTCCGTTCAGGGGATCTCACCCTCAAAACCCCAGAACACCGGCTCCGGGCGCAATCTGAGGCCGAACCGTTGTTCGACCCCGTCCCGAATCGCGGCCGCCATGGCTAGCAGGTCCCGGGATCGTCCCCCACCATGATGTACGAGTGCCAAGGCGTGATGTTCAGAAATGCCGACTGCCCCCTGGCGGTATCCGCGGTCAAAACCTGCATCTTCGATCAACCAGGCGGCTGGAATCTTGAATAAACCCTCGGCAATTGGAAAACTGGGCACGGATTTCCCACAACCGGCCGCCGCCTCGACGTCCGACAACAGCCCAGCATCGACGACGGGGTTCACGAAGAACGAGCCGACGCTGCGAGGGGCGCCGTTTTCCAGAACCAAGCCCTTGCCTCGCCGGAGCGCCATCACTGCCTCCCGAACCGCCATGACATCGGGTGGTGTGCCCCCGCCACCCAACGATTTTTCGAGTTCGGAATACCGGATGACCGGCCGACCGGTCGTTCGAAGCCGAAAGGCTACCCGGGTCACGACCATTCGATCGGGGTTCTCTCTGAAGAAACTCATTCGATAACCGAACGAGCACTGCATCGCCGAAAGACGGCCCACAATCCCGGCTTTCCGGTCGAAGATTTCTACCCATTCGATGACATCCGAGACCTCAACACCGTAGGCGCCAACATTCTGGATTGGGGTCGCCCCCACGGTTCCAGGGATCCCCGAAAGACACTCCAGCCCCATCAGGCCCTCAGAGGCCGTTTCAGCAACCACGTCGTCCCAGGTCTCACCTGCCGCCGCGCTGACTACGGCGCCGTTCCCGCTGCGATCGATGTCGGTACCACGAAGGGCCGGCACGATCACTAGACCCTCCACGCCCTCGTCCGCGACCACAACGTTGGATCCGTCCCCCAGCACCCACACCGTCCGGCCCAAGGCCTTGGCCCACTCCAGGGCTTCAGTCAGTTCGGAAACGGTGCCCACTTCGACCAGGGACTCCGCCGAACCGCCCAATTCCAAGCTGGTTCGGGGGGCGAGGGGCTCGTGGGAAAGAAAATTCAAAATCCCCATACTCACCTCAGTCACCGACCCGTGAAACGGCACATGCTCGCCATTGAGCCCCCGAAACTAGAAACTGGAAACTGTGAGATAGCACAAGGTATCTTGTTGGTGCGTCATCACGCCTGAGGTTGATGTTGGACCATTCACACGTCTGATCGGCGCGTTGAGGCGAAGGCAGAGCACCCTTACGACGGCAGTCGAAGAAACGGGGGTGGGTTTCTAGTTTCAAGTTTCGAGTTTCAAACACCCAGCCATCAATCGCCACTGTCGCTCTTCGGCTTTTTATGCATTCGAAGCTCGGTTCCACCGTTGGCGTAATGAACCGAATCCATCAACTGATTGATCAACCAGACGCCTCGACCGTGGGTCCTTAAGAGGTTCTCGCCTTCAACCGGGCTGGGCAAAAGAGCCGGATCGAAGCCCGGGCCGGGATCACGAACGACGACCACCAGACCACAATCTTCATGACAACCGATCCAAACCTCGACCTCTTTTGAGGAGTCACCCGCACAACCGTGCTCAACGGCATTGCCCAGGGCCTCCAACAAGGCGACCTCAATCTCGAATTCATGATCCTTGGCGCACTCCACAGCCCTGATGCGTTGCATGATGTTTTCAACGGCCGGTGCAACCGCTTCGATCGATCCTGGAATCCGAAAATCCAGAAGCACCTCGAATTCTCCAGAATCCGCGCCGGGAACGATCTCGGCACAACGTGACACCCGTGCCTCATCTTCCACGCGTTTCCCGCTCATGTCGCCCCCTCCGACCGTCGGCCGCCGGCCTGGGTACATCGCCGTACCAACACCAACGTCCGGTCATCACCGTAAGGTTCGCCTGATGTGAAAAGATCGAGATCGCCTTCGATCAGGCGGGCCATCTCCTTGAGCGGTTTCAGTCGATTGGAAAGGGCGCTTCCTTTGAGGCGGGCCTCACCGAATTCTTCCTCGTCTCGGTTTGACGCCTCGGTCAAGCCATCGGTATAAATCATCATCACGTCCCTCGAAGCCATTTCAATCTCTCCGACCGTGTAATCCGCTTCCGGCAACAAGCCTAACGGCACACCACAGGGATCCAACCACTGGGCCTCACCCCCAACCCGAAGAATCAACCCGGGGTTGTGGCCAGCGTTGACGAAACGAACCCGTCCAGTCGAAACCTCAACCTCTGCGATGAGTGCGGTGGCATATTTCTCCGGAGGCGTCCGGTCGTAAAGTAACCGTGAGACCCGCCTACAGCAGTCGTTCAACGGAATCCCTTCTTCCAGCGGTCCGGCCGAGAGGGCCTCCAGTGAAGCCGTCAACAACGATGCGGCAATACCCTTGCCCGAGACATCGGCCACCAGGATGACCAAAGTCTTCCCGTCATCGCGCTCGAAAACTTTGTAAATATCTCCCGAAACGCCCCTCGAAGGCAAATTTCCGGCGTAGAGGTCCCAGCCCTCCAGGTCCGGCAGGTGATCCGGAAGTAGAGCCATTTGGATCCGTCGGCCCAGGGCCACTTCCTTCTCCAACACCCGGCGCTCAGCGGCTTCTTCCGCCAACCGTACGTTCGAGATGCGCATTGCGGCAACCGAAGCCATAGACACCAGCAGTTCCATGTCGTCCTCGTCGAACACACGGGCGCCGTGAGTCGAACCCAGAACGATCAGACCTAGAGCCTTTTCGCCGTCGAGCAGGGGAGCTGCCAGGATGCTCCGAAGACCTGAAAGAATCATGCTTTGAGCCTGGTTGAATCTCTCGTCATCCCGGGCATCCAGCACTAGCGCAGCCTGCCGGCCCTCTACGACCTCCTTGATCAAGCTATTCGAAGCCAGACTGTCCGGCTCTCCCTTGATCGACCGGCCGGCGACCCGCTTGTAGCCCGCCTCGTCGACAAGAAAAATCGCCCCATCTTCAGGCTTGAGGCAGTCGAACACACTGTCCAGAACGATGTCCAACAGTTCCTGAAGCTCAATCGAACGAGCCAAAGCCCTGTGCACATCGTTCAAGAGCTTCAATCTTTCGACCGCGGCCGTGCCAACAGGCGTCACAACCTCTCCTGTTTCGGTGCTGATGGAGGAAATAGGGCCACTTTCCAGGAGAGCATCGACCGAGCGGAAGACCGTGTGCCCGTCCAAAAGGTCACTTCCCGAGCCAGGCCCCCCGTCCTCACCGCCCTTCAGCATGATCCTGCTGCCACCCAGGCTCAGGATCTGCCCCAGATCGATCCGAGTCGCCCCATCAACCCGAATCTGGTCAACAAACGTTCCATTGCGGCTCCCGAGGTCCTCGACCCACCAGGTGTCTTCAGTCTTGAAGAGTCTGACGTGCAGTCGCGACAGCGAGCGATCGGGAATCGTCAGGGCGGCCCGGGTCGACCGCCCGATGACAACTTCGTCATCGACAACGCGGTATTCCCAGTCCGAATCGTCAGGAGCGGTGATATGAAGATCGAGCATCGTTCCTAAGGATAGCGCGTCCAGAGCGTACCGCGAAAACTCCGAGGCGCTCCCGGGGCAATTCGTCGAACGCTTTGCATGGCGGGCGTCTCGCCCGCGCTGACTCCTTCGAAGCCTCACGGCTTCGCCGTGACCGGTCCTCGGGCCGGTGCGCCGGTTCCTGCCCGCCGAATCTTTTGATACTATTCCGCCGATGGCTCAGTCACCATTCGGACGTTCGTTTCTTCTCTCACTCCATAGCTTCAGTTGGAGAATCCTGGAGGTTATGGAGGGTATCGCACGCGGCCTTTGGGCGGGATTTTGGCTGGGCCTCTTGACTCGGCATCTGATCCATCACATTGACCATCTCTCCTACGGAGCCTCAAAAAGCTACCCGGGCGCCGACCACAATCTCTCCGGCCTCTTCGGTTGGGAAACGGCGGCCGTCGATCACTATTTCCGGGGGTGCCGACGACTGGTTCTCCTGGGCGCCGGTGCCGGGAGAGAGGTCGCACCGTTACTCGACCGAGGCTTCGAGGTCGATGCCTTTGAATGCCACGAGGGGCTGTGCGAAGCAGGCAACGCCCTGCTGGCGAATTACGATCCCCGCGGCTCCATCCAGACGATGGAACGCGACCACTGCCCCAACCTCAAAGGCACTTACGACGGCGCTATCATCGGTTGGGGTATGTTGACCCTGATACAAGGATGCCAGACCCGTTTACTATTGCTGAGAGACCTTCGTTCGGCTGTTCAGTCTGGCGCTCCGATGCTCCTTTCCTTCTTCATCCTCGGCGGCCCCCAGAGGCGCTATCGAATTGCCGCCCGGTTCGGGAATGTCATTCGCCGTATCCTGGGTCGCGAGAGACTGGACTTCGGCGATGACCTCTGCCCCAGCTTCGCCCACTTTTTCACCCGGGAAACGATCGAAGAGGAACTCCGTCAAGCCGGGTGGCGCCTTGAGTTTTTCGACCGAAGGACTTACCCGCATGCGGTGGCGATCGCCGAAGACCAGATTCG
>CBDTUG010000013.1:0-11688 GCA_965363555.1 uncultured Thermoanaerobaculia bacterium | reverse complement strand
GACTTTAGACGCAGTACACTAGGAAGCTGGGAGGCTGGACAGCCTCCTTGCCTGATTCGCCACTTTGTGAAAAAATGCGCATCCTGAGAAGGGGTGGGGATTTTATGAGTGAGCCTTCAACCGTTCCGACGGCCGCACGCGCTGAGGCCTCTCGGTTGGCGACCGACGCGACGCCGGCCTGCATCGAGTTTCTCCGCGATCTGGTTGCACTGCCCTCACTTCCGCATGGGGAAAGGTTGGCCTGTGAAAGGGTCATGCGGGAGATGGAAAGCCTCGGTTTTGATGAGGTGTTGTTGGATGACATGGGCAACGTCCTGGGACGAATCGGCAACGGACCGCGCACCATTGCCTTCGACGCCCACATCGACACAGTCGGCATCTCCCGTCCAGCGCTGTGGAGATTCGACCCCTTCAAAGGCCATACCTTCGGGGGCACTCTCTTCGGGAGGGGCGCATCCGACCAAAAGGGTGGGCTCGCGACCCTCGTCCACGGAGTGGCCCAGGTCAAACAATTGGGGTTCTCTGAAGACTTGACCATGTGGGTGACGGCCACGGTCAACGGGGAAGACTGCGTCGGATTGGCATGGCAGTTTCTGATCAAGGAATTTGGGCTCAACCCGGAGGCTGTTGTCATCGCCATGCCGTCTCACCTCGGCATCTGCCGCGGCCAACGAGGACGCCTGGAGATTGAAATCAGTACCGAAGGCGTCTCGACTCATGCCAGCCAACCGGGCCGGGGAGCCAACGCCATTGTCGCGATGGCGCCGATCGTTAAAGCCATTGACCGGATGCACAACGACCTTCGTCTGGACCACGAAATGCTGGGCCGCGGCTCGGCGGCCGTCACTGGCATCTCGGCAGATTCCCCTTCCTTTACAGCGATTCCAGACGGATGCACCATTCGCATTGATCGGCGTCTCACCATCGGCGAGACAGCACAATCGGCCCTGGACCAGGTCAGGGCTCTTCCGGAGGTGCAGGCCGCCGGCGCCGACGTCCGCTTCCTGGAATACACAGAACCGTCCTGGAGGGGTTTGCAATACCCCACACAAAAAATCTTCCCAGCCTGGGAGACCTCAGAAGAGAGCCAGGCTTTCCAGGCGGCCCAGGTCACGGCCCGTGGGGTTCTCGGCCGAGAACCCCGATTGCACCTTTCGGCCTTTTCCTCCCACGGATGTGCCACCTCGGGCCTCTTTGACATTCCGACGATCGGCTTTGGCCCCGCCAACGAAAAAGACTCCCACACGGTCAACGACCAGATCTCCCTGGCGCAACTGCAACCGGCGATGGCCTTTTATTCGCTATTCCCGCAGGTGTACGTGGGGTAGAGGCTGTCAACCGTCAGCTATCAGCTATCGGCCGGACAGCGGCGCAGACGGTTCGTTTGGTTAAATCTGTCGTCCGCAAAGCTGTAGGGTGGGCCAAGGCCCACCCTACGTTCTTCTTCTTGTGGCGCTTCGGAATTTGCTTTTAGCGCAGGAGATCCAACAAACCTGAAACCTCGGTGATCGCATGGACCGGGAGGGTGAAATCTCCCGAAGCACTCCGGGCCGGCAGCACGACTTTCCCAAAACCCAGAGCCTCAGCTTCCCGAACCCGCTCTGCGGCGCGACTGACCGCCCTCACCTCACCCATCAGGCCGATTTCCCCGAAAACCGCAAGGTCCTCGGCCAAGGGACGATCAGCCGCAGACGACATCAAGGCAGCGGCCACCGCCAAATCCAACCCGGGCTCCCGAAGAGCCAGGCCGCCCACCAGATTGACGAAGACGTCCCGCTCGCCGAAGCGGATTCCGGCGTGCCGTTCCAACACGGCCAGTAGCAGCGAGAGGCGTGAGGAGTCCAGGCCCTGGGCGACCCTCCGAGGCGTGCCGAGATTGCTCGGTGACACCAGAGCCTGAACCTCAACGAGCAGCGGCGCCGTGCCTTCCAACGCCACCGCCACAATCGACCCCGGCGCCCCTACCCGCCGATCCTCCAGCAACCATGCCGACGGGTTGCGTACGCCCTCGAGTCCCGCGCCGGTCATCGAAAACAGGGCCAATTCGCTAACGGCGCCGAATCTATTCTTTGTTGCCCGAAGAACCCTGAGGTCATGACCCGGTTCACCCTCAAGGCTGAGGACCACGTCCACGAGGTGCTCGAGCAACTTCGGCCCGGCAATCAGACCATCCTTGGTCACGTGGCCCACCAAGATGACGGGAATTCCCCGGGTCTTCGCCACATGCTGGAAGCGGGCGGCAACCGCACGCACCTGACTGGGCGAACCCGCCATCGCCTCGACCTCGGAAGCGACCATCGTCTGTACCGAGTCGATGACAATCACCGAAGGTTTCTTTTGCTCGAGGTGTTGGATCACAGCGTCGACTGAGGTCTCGGCATGCAGAAGCAACTGGGAACGCACACCGTCGACCCTTTCGGCGCGCAGGGCAACCTGTTGGGCACTCTCCTCGGCCGACACATAAATCGCCGGTGAACCGTCTTTCGCCAGGGCGGCCGCCATCTGAAGCAGAATCGTCGATTTGCCCACCCCGGGCGCCCCGGACAAAAGGATCAACGAACCGGGGACCATGCCTCCGCCTAATACACGGTCAATACCTTCGATACCACAATGGACCCGTTCGGTGACGGCGGCCACAGCCTCGGTTACGGACACCGGCCCCTGGTTCGTGGCAGGCATCTTTACACCCTTGCACGATTTTTGGCGTGACGCCCGGGGCTGTTCGACGTAGGTGTTCCAACTGCCGCATCCCGGGCACTGTCCCAACCACTTCCGGGACTCGTGCCCGCAATCGGCGCAAAAGAAAATGGTGTCAGATGCCATATTCATCCCCCGGACCAGAGCATATCGGTGGTCACCGGCGCTCTGACAGCTGAAAGCTGATAGCTGAGAGCTCTAAAACGGCTGCCCGTCGTCACTGTGTTGGTGGCGTTCGGCATTTTCGAACCGCGTGAACTGGTTCTGGAATACCAGGTCGATGTCGGCGGTCGGGCCGTTGCGTTGCTTGGCAATCAACAGTTGGGCCTCGCGCTCGTCGGCTTCTTTGTCGTGAACCCACGGGCGCATGATGAACATGACGATATCGGCATCCTGCTCGATGCTGCCGCTTTCCCGTAGATCGGAGAGCTGCGGCCGATGGTCCGACCCCCGCTGTTCCGGACGCCGGGAGAGCTGAGACAGAACCAGCAACGGCACTCCGAGCTCTTTCGCCACACCCTTGAGCCCACGGGAAATCTGCGACACCTCTTCCGTACGGCTGGTATTGGAACGGCCGCCGGACATCAGTTGCAGGTAGTCCACCATCACCAGATCCAGGCCGTGCTCCTGCTTCAAACGCCGGGCCTTGGCCGAGAGTTCCATTACAGTGATGCCAGGCGTGTCGTCGATCCACAGATCAGCCTTCTTCACCGTTTCGGCAGCGGTAGTAATCTTGGGCCAGTCATTCTTGGCCAGATACCCGTGGGTCAACCGCCCCTGGTCAACCCTGGCCTCCGAGGACAAGAGCCGCCTCACCAACTGTTCGGAAGACATCTCCAGCGAGAAGACGGCTACCTTTTTTTTGCACCTGATTGCGGCATGGGCACAGATATTCAATCCAAGAGAGGTCTTGCCCATCGAAGGACGGGCAGCCAGGATGACCAGGTCGGTGTCCTGCAACCCTCCGGTCTTGTCGTTGAGTTCGTAATAGCCGGTATCGATCCCGGTCAGGCTACTGTGGGTTTCCTGGGCCTTTTCCAGGCTGATCAGTGCCGTCTCGGTCAGCTTGCCGATCGATTCCAGCCCGCCACCCAGGGTTCCTTCGGCGATGGCATAGACCGCTTTTTGTGCACTCTCTACAGCGACCTTGGCCTCGCCCTTGTCGATGGAACAGGTGTCGAGGATCGACCGGGCGGCGTGCATCAGACGGCGTTTGACCGCCTTGTCGAATACGATGTCGGCATAATGCCGAACGTTGGCAACGTCCGGCAGGGCATCGAGCAGGGAGGACACCAGGGCCGCTCCACCCACCCTTTCCAAAAGTCCCTCTTCCCGTAGATGGTTGGTCACGGTCAGAAGATCCGCCGCCTGCCCGCGCTGCTGCAATGTCAGACAGGCACCGTAGATCATTCGGTGCTGGTCCAGGTAGAAGTCCTGCTCTTCGAGTGTTTCCATCACGCTCAGGAGCGCGACGGGTTCGACCAGAATCGCACCGAGGACTGCGCGCTCGGCTTCGAGGTCGGACGGTGGCCGATCTCCGGCCGGCGCCTGAGGAAATGGTGGAGCGTTCACTGCCATGGCAGATCATAGTACCTCAGACGAGGCCAGACAGGAACGTGCAACGTGCAACGTTCAACGTTCAATTTCCAACGGTTGTTTTCTTCCTTTATTGGCCCTCTTTGTGCCTTTTTGTGGCTATTTCATGGGTCTTGCCTGCGCCCGAACCTAGAGCTACCTCGTCACACTTCTGAGGATATCCGCTACCGCTCGGGCTGATTGCGTCCACGAAAAGGCCCGGGCACGCTCGAGGGACCGGCGCCTCATGTCCTCAGAAATCTGTTGATCGCCCAGGACACGGCGTAGCGCTCCCGTCCAGCCCTCAACATTGCACGGTGGAACCGTCAAACCTGCGTCGCCGACGACCTCCGGCAAGGCGCCGGCATCAGCAACGACGACCGGAGCACCACAGGCCATCGCCTCCAGGGCAGGAAGGCCGAAACCCTCATCCAGCGAAGGCATGGCGAAGACAGCGGCCTCGGAGTACAGGCCCGCCAGGGCGGCATCGTCCGCGTCCACGATATGGTGCAACCAGGGCCGGTCGGCCAGGCCCTTCCCCCATCCCCGGCGACCGACCAAGACCAGCGGCAGTTCTTCCGCAGCCCCTGCGTTGACACCGTCCATCGCCGCCACCAGGGTACCGAGGTTCTTTCGAGGCTCCAGGGTTCCCACTGCCAGAACGAATGGACCTGAGAGTTCAAACCGCCGTCGTACTTCGGCCCGGGCCTCGAAAGCAACAGGAGCAAAGACCGCGTCGGCCGCATGTGGAACTCGGCGAATGCTCTCTTCGTTGATGTCCAGTCTCTCAGCCACAGCCCGCCGCGTCGCCGTCGACGGCACGATAACCCCCGCTGCGCGGCGAACGCTCCGGACCACCCACCACCAGTAACAGCGATGCCGAATGGGCAGGAGTTGCGGCCACCTCAAGAACGCCAGGTCGTGCACAACCGAGACCGTCGGCACCGGACACCCCGGCGGCACGATGCCATACGACGAGAGCATCACGTCGGCGCCCAACTCCCGCAGCGCCTCAGGCAGGCGCCAGGCCTCCCAGACCGGCCTCAGCAGGGACCTCAGAGATCCCGGAACGACAACCACGCGGGTGTTGAGCCCTTTCGGAGGGGCGACACCCTCGTTGGGCACGATCAAGATCCATTCGATGTCCGGCGCAGCCTCAGGCATGACGCCGAGCGTGCACTCAAGCCACCGCCGAATACCGTTCGGCGGCTCGGCCAGCGGCCGAGCGTCGACTGCGACCCGCAATCGAGCTTCAGCCATCATGGTGATCCTCCGCGCAGCCACACAACGAGTCGGTATAGATGCCATGCACGCCACGAGCCCTCAGGCGCCGGAAAGTGCCGGCATCGTTGACGGTGTGGGCAAAGGTTGGCACCCCGAATTCCGACAAACGCCTCGGCAGGGTTCCAAAGGCCCGGTCCTTCGGAAGGGTAACCGCCAGCAACTGATGGTCCGCCGCAAATTCGAGGACCTCGAGATCTTCGGCATCCATTCGATAGAGGGTTAGAATCAGACGCTCGAATCCCAGGGCCTGCACTGCGTCGTACTCCTCGAAGGCGTAGATCTGGGGCACCAGCTGGGGCAGACTTTCCGGAATGACGACGGAGAGCAAAGCTAACGCATCCGTATTGGCCCACTTGCAATCGGTGACGACGAAGGCGTCCGAATGATCACCGAGCCAGCGCCCCAGACCCTCGTCATCGATCGAGGTCAGTCCGTCCAGCCGCGGGTGCTCGAGAAACGCCTCTCGGCGCATCCAGCAGCCGCTGAAACCATCGCCGAAGAGCCGTTGGGCAGCCGCGTTCCAGTCGTGGATCGCCGCCAGGCGGCCGTCGGAGGTCCAGTCCAGATCAATCTCGAACCACCGGCAACCACGGCCATACCAGAAATCCAAGGCTTCCAAGGAGTTACTGTAATCATGGCCGTCAATCATGCCCCCGGCATGGGCGATCTGAAGGGGCAGCACGATGCCCGATGGTGCTTGCTCAAAGACGGCCTCCATGCACGTCTGGGAGCCTCCGCATCCTGCCAAAAGGAGGGCCAGGACCGGCGCCACAGGAGCCACTCTCAGCCACCGACCCTTTCGCGGCTTCGCACACTCAACGAAAAGCCACAAAAAGGCACAAAGAGGCACAAAAAAGAAGTCGAAAGAGGCCTGGAACAAAGGACTTGAAACCATCACTGCCCCAACACCGTGGCGGAATACAACAGGAAGGGCACACGCGCCTCGTTCTTGCGAACTATCAGATGACCATCCTCCAGCCGCACTTCTTTGAGATCGTTGAATACCGCCATACCTGGACCACCATCCAGCAGCGAGGTCCCCAACCAACCCTCTGGCGCCGCGAGCCCCAGGAGATCGAGCACCGTTGGGCCGAGATCGAGGTGCGTACCGACCCTGAGGTCTTTGCCCGGTTCGAGTGAAGGCGCCATCACCATCAAGGGAATGATCTCAGGCCCCTCCGGCTCGGGTCCACGGGCACGCGACAGGTGGTCACCAAAAACCACGACAGCCGTATCGTGCTTGTGACCGCTTCGCTCCAGCCAGTCGACCAGAACTCCGATCGACGCATCAACCTCGTGCATGCATTGCAGGTAGTCCCTCTCAAGCCGCGAGGCCTCCGGCCCGGGATCGACCGTCGGTTGGGGACCATGGTGCCGAAAGGGGCCGTGGCTCTGCAGAGTGATCAATGAGACGAAGAACGGCGTCTCCAATGAATCAACGTAGTGCAAAGCCTGGATCATAAATTCGGCGTCGATCGCATGCCAACCTGCGGCCGCACCGGTGAAGTCTTCCTCGCTGAAGAATCGCCCGAAAGCCAGGCTGGGATAAACGACGTTGCGATTGAAGTAACTCGCTCGATTGGGGTGGAAGGCAGCCGTGTTCCAGCCGTATTTACCAACCACGGCGGGCAGGGGTCGTACCGTAGCCCAGTCGGCGCTGAGAAGCCCTGAGTGCGTTGCCAACGGCAGCACACCGAGGTGGATAGCAAGCTCGGCATCAGACGAGCCACCGCCACTATGTTGAGCGAAGAAGTTGGGATAGACCCGGGCTGTGTCGGCCAGCGCCCGCAAGTGGGGCATCACTTCCAGAGCACGGACCTCATACTCGATGACCCACGGATCCAGGCTTTCGACCTGGACCAAAATGACATTCCGGACTTTCCCAACCGATCCCTCCGGCACTGATGGCCGCCCGGTCAGCGTACCCGGCCACTCCTGTTCGATCGGATGACGTTGGCGCCCCAGCCAGGCGTCGGCATCACGCCACCAGCTCTGCACGATACCGAAGCGGGCCACCGACTCGTTGAGGTCGAAGACCCACAGGCGACGCGCCTCTACCCGGTCGCCTGCATCCCACAGAAAGCGAGCGACCCCGCCATGAGCTGCCGCCCCCACGACAACCAGAAAAACTGCCAACCACGCCTTCCCCCAAGACCACAGCCGCCCTGAAGGCAACAGCCCAACCGTCACCAACTGGACCATCCACGCGCAAACCAGCACGACCGACCAATCCGTCGCCAGTTGGTAAACAACTTGGGGCAGAATTTCCCTGACCTCGCCCCCATGAAGCGCCATGGCCGCATGCGGCACCGACCCCGACCAGGCGTGGTAAAACCCGTAGGCCCCCACCACGCCGAAGAACACCACTGAGCAGACGACACTGACCGACAGTCGCATCGACCGACACCCGATCGCCAACACCAACGCCACATACACTGCCGGCCCCACGAGCGATCGCAGACCGATATTCAGCCAGTCCCAACACACGAGCTCGAACGGGGCAATCCGGAATATCAACGAGATGTAAACCAGCGACCAGGCCAGAAAAATAGTCACAACGAGAGCCAAGGCCCTGGTTTTGAAATTTCGGAAAATGCCACTCTTCATTGGCAGACATTGTAGAGGTTCACCACCGTCTTGGGCCATCGCATTCAAGCGCCAGCCCTCCAGTAAAAATTTCCTGAGGTATTATGAGATCAAGGCTATCGAGATTGCCTCGACAAAATTTCCGTGTGGAGAGTTACCCGTGCCTATCAGGAAATCCATCGCTGTGTTGTTGGTATCCCTAACGATCGTTCTCGCCGCCGCCCATGTCGGTGCAGCCGGGGTCACCATTCTGATTCACGGCTGGCACTCCAGCGGCGATGTGCCCTGGTGGACCGGCGCCATGCAGTCGGCGATCGCCTCACAACGTCTTGGCGGCGAAGAGAACTTCGGCACCATCACGGTCACCGGCACCGCCGGCAACCTCGTTGCAACCTGCGATCCGTGGAATGTCAACCTCGGCAGCTCCTCGAGCGGCGAAATCGTCATCACGGTGGACTGGCACGCCGTGTCCGATCACCTCGTCAGCGGTGTAGCGGCCCAGGAGGTTGCGGCCGTCGTCGTAACCAAGATCTACGAGGCCCAGGGGGCGGACCTTGCCCTCGCCGAAGTACCCATCCACCTGATCGGCCACTCTCGGGGCGGCGGCATGGTCTGCGAGATCGCCCGCCGATTGGGTGAGCAGGGCATCGAGGTGGATCACTTGACGCCACTGGACCCCCACCCCTTAACGGGGGCCGATCCCCAACCCTTCCCGCCGTTGCCGGCTATTATCGATACGCCGGTAGCGGTCTACGAAAACGTTCTGTTTGCCGACAGCTACTGGCAGAACATCACCTATCCCGAGGGGGAATACATCGGCGGCGCCTACAACCGCTTGTGGACCTCGATGCCCGGGGGCTACCACAATCACGTCGGCCTCTCCAGTATCGCCGACCACCTCAATGTGCACCTGATGTACCACGGGACCGTTGATCTGACGACACCGACCGATGACACCGAGGCGACCATCGATACCACCGAGAGGGTGAGTTGGTTTAACGCTTACGAAACCAACGGTGGCGTCGGCGGGCAACAGGCCGGCTTCGTCTATAGCCGTTTGGCTGGATCCGGCGACCGAATGTCCACCGATGCGCCTGTTGCCGGGGACGACCAGATCGTCGACGGATTCCATGACGATCCCGTCCTGGGCGGCAACGGCGCCCGCAGCTCCCTGAGCTGGAACAGTGCCTCCTGGCCCAATGTGATCACCGTCGATATTTCGGATGGCGGAGGCCCTCTGGGTCCCGGAACCCACTCGATCGTCGCGGGCGAGGCCCTCTCGGTCAGATATACCGCCCGTGATTTCGACAGTTCGACTACCGTCACCCTGTATTTCGATGCCGACCTTGGCCCCTATAACGGCAATACTATTTCGACTATCGCCTCGAATGCCCACAGTGCGTCAGGCTCAACGATCTTCGAGACCACTGAGGCCTGGGACACCTCCGGGATCGCCCCAGGAACCTCCGGATATCTGCTCGCAGAAATCACCGATGGAACCAATACCCGCTACATCTATGCCTCACCCGAACTCAACTTCACCGAGACACCGCTGTTCGCCGACGGATTCGAAACCGGCACGACGGACGGTTGGGGGGGATGAGGAAATAAGACCGCCCAAGATGCCCTTGAATATCGCCCCGTCACCGTGCGGGCTGGAGATCATGCCATGACACCGTGTTTCCGCAGCTGTCTGATGGGGGCTGTATCGGTGCTGATTCTGGCAACGGCGGTATCGGCGCAGGTGGTAGGTGAGGGCGACGACTGGGGCCTGCCGGCGTGGGCAGCGCCACTTCCTGACACGGGTTTCTTTTCAGAGGAACCGGCGCCCGGTTTTGACGTCGACATGCGTTCCGTCGATCTCTCGTGGAGGCAACTCAATCCGGCCCAGGGCGTCTACTCAACGACCGCCACGGGTGCGGCCCAGGGCATGACATTCGCTTCATACGACGATCAGCTGGAGTCGCCGACGCCGTTTTGGATGCGGATCTGGGCCAGCGGTGTGGACTGGGCGCCGGAGTGGGTCGTCAGCGAATGCGGTCTGACCGACTCGTGGATCGACTACGACGGCCAGTACCACCTTCCGATCTGGAATTCGTGTATGTGGGATCACCTGATGACCCTGTATCGCACGGTCTTCATCGATTGGGATTTACGATCGGATCCTCACTTCAGGCTGATCTATGTCCCGGGCGCATTCACCTGGTGTGAGTTCGACTTCGAAATCATCGACCTGGCGATCAACGACGGCCTGACCCACAGCGAGTTCGATGCCTGGTTCCAGCAGGCAATGGCTGACATGGTGGTCATCTTCGACGGCGAAAACGCCGACCCGGACGACGACTTTTCGTACAAACTGGTCTTCACCGGAGAGGACTACCCATGGAGCAACTGGGAAGAACTGGACGACTTCTTCGCACTTGACGCTGTGGGCGCCGGCCTCGGTATTCGAACCGGCATTACCGAGCTCTTCAACTTTCACCTCAACCACATTCCCTCATACGGCACAGCCATCGCTGCCGACGGCCACATGGTCACCGACGAGAGCTGGCCGCTGTTCGACGGCAAACGCGTCATCGCAACGGAGAACGAGTGTTACAACGCGTGCGGGTATTCGACACCTCACGTGTATTACGCGGTCAAGATGTCCAACCTCAAGGCGCTGCAAATGAGGGTCAACTGGCTTTACGTGGTTCCCGAGGACAGCTACATGGCGGAGTATCCCGAACTCTGGCAGTGGGTGCGGCACTCTCTCGGGCAGCGTGCCTCGACATCGCCCGACGCCTGGGTGGCCTTGCGCGAGGCCGAAGACCGGTACTGGATCGATGACGACAGCCACACCTGGAACGGCAAACCATGGGTGCGCAACTACGAACGCTGGCTCGTGCAACGCGATCTCGACCCGGACGGACGAAGCCGCCGCGGGACTGATATCAAGACCGGTGTCCTCGAAGAGGAGAACGGCACAGCGTACGAAGGACGGCGCACCAATCGGGCTATGGGCCAGGACTTCCTCTACTTCTTCGTCGACGACGCTTTTCTCGTGGGTTCGGCTCCCCCTGTGGAAATCAAAGTGACATTCGTTGACAACGGCACGGCGAGTTGGCATGTTGAGTACCACAATGCCGACGGCCCGGCCACGACTCCACCGGTCACCAACTTGGGCAGCAGCAGCGTCAAAACCGTCACGTTTTCGATTGACGACGCAGTTTTTTCCGGCGGCCTCGCAGGCGGCTCGGATTTTCGTATCTACACCGGCGGAGTGGAGGACATCGAAGTGCGTTTCGTACGCCTAGTCAAGCTCTCGCCTCCGGGGATCTTCATCGACGGATTCGAGGCTGGCGGAACCTCGGCCTGGTCGAGCGTCACTGGTGGTCCCGCCAGCTGAGACACAGGCACGGCACGCCGTACCCCTACCGTCGGACAGATACCCAACGGTCCCCCATGATCGAGATCCCGCCGAATCTTGTGCCGAAAAAGGGATGAAGTCCAACTTCCCAACTTCCTAAAGCCTGAGAATCATCTAGCACTCCCCCTTCGACGAGA
>CBDTUG010000012.1:0-11962 GCA_965363555.1 uncultured Thermoanaerobaculia bacterium | reverse complement strand
CGATTCGTCATTTAGGATCAGCGATCTACGGTGTCGTGGCAGCTCATCGGCACCGATTTGTCAGATCATCCTAACCGGTTTTGCCGGCTGTGGCGGGCGGCTTGAGGCCATTAATTTCGATTCAAAAAACCTCTGAAAATTGCCGGCGCCATGCTAGGGTTGGGAGGTGGTTTTCCAATTTCAATGGACGAGGAGGGATCTGATGTTTTTGAGGAAGTGTGTGTTGTCGTTGATCGGTGTTGCCCTGATTTTTGGGTTGGCGCCAGCTGAAGTTATTGCCCAGGATGTGACCGCCGAGGAGGCCGCAGCCGCTGAAGCCGAGGCAGCTGAGCTGGCGGGGAAGCAGGTGGCAGTCGGCGAAATCGTCGTCACAGCCCAGAAACGAGAACAGAACATCCAGGAGGTTCCGGTTGCTGTCTCGACCCTCAGTGGGGAAGATCTGCAAGCGATCACCGCGGGTGCGCCTGATGTAAGGGCCCTGTCGGCGAGGGTGCCCAGTTTGATCCTCGAGAGTTCTTTCGGGCGGGCCTTCCCGCGGTTCTACATTCGCGGTCTGGGCAATACCGACTTTGACTTGAACGCCTCCCAGCCGGTTTCTATGATCGTCGACGGGGTTGTCATGGAAAATCCGGTCGTCAAGGGCATGCCGATCTGGGATATGGACAGAGTCGAAGTGCTTCGTGGACCCCAGGGCACGCTGTTCGGGCGTAATACGCCCGCGGGCATCGTCAAATTCGAGACCAAGAAGCCGACGCAGGAGTTCGGAGCGGATTTCCGAGCATCCTATGGAACATTTGACACCGTCGATATTAACGGCGCATTTGGTGGTCCCTTGAGCGACACGGTTTCATACCGTGTTTCCGCCCTGTACCAGAGCCGCAGCGACTGGGTGGACAACGGCTACACCGGGGTCAAGAACGAACTCGGTGGTTATGAAACCACCGCCTACCGTCTTCAACTGTTGTGGGAGCCGAGCGAGAACTTCGATGCCCTGTTCAACTTCCACGGTTGGGACGTCGATGCCAACGCGCGGTTGTTCCGGGCCAACATCATCACCCCGGGTGACAACGAGCTGGTCCCGGGTTTCGAGCAGGATCAGGTTTATCTTGACGGATTGAACTCGCAGGATATCAGCGCCATGGGCGGGGTGATGAAGTTGAATTGGGACTTTGGAGGCTCAATTCTGACCTCGGTCACCGGCTTCGAAACCCTGGATATGTACAGCCGGGGCGACATCGACGGCGGATTCGGCGCCGCCTTCCTTGGCGAGGGCAACTACGGGCCTGGGTTCATTCCCTTCCCGTCCGAGTCGGCCGGCAGCATCCCCAATCTTGACCAATTCACCCAGGAGTTCCGTTTGACCAGTGATAATTCGAGCGATCTGAAATGGTTGGCCGGCCTGTTCTATTTCAACGAAGAGGT
This sequence comes from uncultured Thermoanaerobaculia bacterium, assembly GCA_965363555.1. Taxonomy (GTDB): domain Bacteria; phylum Acidobacteriota; class Thermoanaerobaculia; order Thermoanaerobaculales; family Sulfomarinibacteraceae; genus DAOWGJ01. Next base: position 10,540 of record CBDTUG010000012.1, on the reverse strand, counting down.
CTCCATCGACAATTTCAGTTATGACACTTTGGCCCCGGGCAATCCCCAGAACGGCTATTCCAACCAGTGGCAGGAGACGACGGCCTACGCCCTGTTCGGATCCTTGGACTACAGGATCAACGAACTGTGGAATATCATTGCGGGCCTGCGTTTTTCTCACGATGAGAAGGACTTCTGGGTCGACCGACCGCAGCCTCTCTTCCAGCCTCCCCTGGTCGCGCCGATCACCGAGCAGACCGACGAGGACTACACCAGTTGGGACCTCAGTTTGACCTACAAGGCCAATCCGAATCTCAACTGGTACGGTCGTGTCGCCACCAGTTTCCGCGCCCCGTCGATTCAGGGACGCATCATGTTCTGCGCCGACTTCGAGGGCGGCACCAACCCCGCCACCAACTGTGTGACGACGGCTGATACCGAAGAAATTCTCTCAGCCGAGATCGGCATGAAATCAATTCTGGCCGACAATCGCCTGCGCCTCAATCTGTCCGCCTACATCTTCGAGCTTGACGGACAACAGTTGACTGCCGTCGGTGGCGAGTTCAACACCGCGACCCTGCTCAACGCCGACAAGACCGAAGGTTACGGTCTGGAAGCCGATATCGAGTACATTCCGACAGCCAACTGGCTGATGACCTTCGGCATGAGTTTCAACCCGACCAAGATTGTCGACAAGGACCTGACTGTCGCACCCTGTGGTGGTGGCTGCACGGTCACTGACCCGATCAACGAGGACGGATTGGCTTTGATCGACGGGAATTCTCTGCCGCACGCTCCCGAGTGGATCGTCAACGGCATCATCAACTTCCGTTCGGACCCGGTGGAAAAGGGATTCTTCGGAGTTCTGGATTGGGCCTACCACAGCGAGAAAAATTTCTTCCTCTACGAGTCGGAGGAGTTCAAGAGCGATTCGTTCGAGGTCGGACTGCGAATGGGTTATGCCTGGAACCAGGCCAAGTACGAAGTGGCCCTGTTCGGTCGCAATATCTTCGATGAGGAGATCGTTCGTAACGGTATCGACTTCAATAATTTGACCGGCATGATGAATGACCCGAGGACTGTCGGCATCGAGTTTGTCGGGAGGTTTTAGGAGCTTAGCCCACGCTACCCGCTTTGCGGGCCCGAGCCTTTCGGCTCGGCTGGCCTTTGACCAGGCGTCGGTTCCTAGCTGTCAGCTATCAGCCATCAGCAACCCCCTCCGTTTGGAGGGGGTTTTTTGGTTGAACTCTTTCAGTTGTGGACGCGGGCATCCCCGCCCGCGTGAGTCAAGGAGCGGGCTTTTCATGGTGTTCTCTCCAGGAAGTGGTGACCGAGCGACATCTTGAATATCGGGCCCGGCCGTCCGCACGACGGCTGATTCTGGCATTTGTCGCGCCTGCATTCCGGCCAGGGACGATTTCAATATCTTTGTCAATGAGCCTCAAGAACGCATCCGGCGCTGGCAGCGGGCCGTTGAGGCCGGTGTAAGCCTGGAAGACCAGTTGATAGACGACATCGAGCAGGGCCGCATTTCGGATCTCGTTGAGGCCCTCAGAGAGTAGCTACAAAACAACTCTGCGTCTCCGCGTCTCTGCGCTTTTCTTTGTGCCTTTTCGTGCCTTTTTGTGGCTGCTCTTCTTGTGGCTTTTTGCAGGAGGTTTAGCTGAGTGCTCGTTGCAAAAGTGCTACCCTGACACCTGCCGTCCAGTCTGATGGCTTCTGAAGAGGAGAGTGCCATGCTCAAGGGATCCCAAAGAAAATTTTTGCGCGGGTTGGCTCATGACTTGAAACCACTGGTTCAGGTTGGCAAGGAAGGTGTGTCGGCGACGGTCCTCGATGCCATCGACCGCGCTCTCGAGGCCCACGAACTGATCAAGGTTCAGATCATGGCCGAGAGGGATGAGCGCCCGGGGAGGGTCGCTCAAATAGAGAGCGGAGCACGGTGCGAGTGTGCCGGGACGATTGGGAAAATGGCGATTCTCTTCAGGCAGCAGCCCGATCCCGAAAAGCGAAAGATCACATTGCCTTCTTGATACCAATAAACTCAGGGTATCTTTTGCCCGAGCCCGTTACCGTTATCGACTCTCCAGCACAAACTTCAACGCCTTGCCCAACTCACGATCGGGAAATCTTGGGAAGGTGTGACCGACGCCGGGATAGACCCTCAGATCGACGGTGTAGCCAGCGGTCTCGAAGTCTTCCGCAGCCTTGAGGCAATGCGGTTTCCCCCTGTCTTGGCTGCCGACCATGAAGAAAAAACGGGGCGCTCCAGGCAGAGCCGGCGCCGGGTTGTCAATCGCAGGAATGTAACCTCCGGCCATAGGGATCACTCCGGCGAACACTTCAGGATGGCGGACCCCGATGGCCATTGCCATGGAGCCGCCCTGGGAAAAGCCGGTCAGGACGATTCGACTGTTGTCGATCCGGTGCGATTTCCTGACGTACTCGATCGTCAATTCCACCAAGGTCTCCGCTTCCTCGAGACTACCCCAGAAGAACCCTTCACCAAGCGGCTGCAGGCCGTGTGGTGTCGCCAAAATGGCGCCGATTTTCCTGGCTGATGGACCCCAAAGGGCTGGATATCCACCGGGTCTGCCGCCGTAACCGTGGAGGGCAACGATCAGGGGCGCCGGTGTTTCGGGATCGTGGTCGGGTGGTAGAGAAATCTCAGGTGGCGATCGGGAGAACTCCTGTCGCACGGTCTTACCGTAGGATGTGGCGTTGGTTCGAACCTCCGCAAGAATTTCCGCCCACTGGGGGTGCTCCCAGAGGTTCTTGAGGTCGGGGTCCTTTTCGATTGTGGTGACTCTTCGGAAACCGTTTTTGGCGGATCGGCGAAGCCAGGCGATTGCAGTTTGATCATTGCCCGCCAAGGCGTAGACGCAGGCCAGGTTGTACTGATGTCGAGGTTGCCCCGTTTGGCTCTCCTCGAGTGCCAGGCCCCAGCGTATGGCCTCGACGTAGTCTCCGCTTGTATAGGCCTGGTTGAAATTCTCGGCCAGTTGGCGACGGGTGTCGAGAGGGTCTTTGGTGCCGAAGGCCGGGGTGAGGCCCAGGGCCAGGATGACGGCGAACAACAGGAGCCGGAATCTCCGATTCATTGACTGAATTACGGCTGAGGCGGCCGGGGGTTTTTGTGAGCGTGGTTTCGTCTTGAATGGGGGATCATTCCAGGGTTCGTCGAACAGGTCTTTCGATAGCTGCGCCTTGTTGGGTGTCTTCTTTCAAGGTGTATTCGGCGAACCAGAAATAATCCAGGTCCGTGCATTTGTAACTCTCTGAAAACGGCGCAATTCGTTCAATAAATTCGTGTTGTGTTGGGAAATTCTTCAATACCTCGTGTGTTGAACCATCTGAGAGGCTTCGTAGTTGGTAGGTGTTGCCCTCCGAATCAGTCCGACTGATTGGAGTGCTACTGCCTTCAACATAAAGGTTGTCGAACACGATGATGCGTGCGCCCCCGCAGAGTTTTGAGTGCAATGTATGCAGGAAATCTCCAAGGTCTGACTTTGGGACGTGAGACCACCAGAAACCAAAAAATGCACCAGAAAAGAAGCCGGTCGCCTCATCCAAGACATAGGCGTCTGACTTGAGAAAAGTAACGGGGCAGTCCCCATATTTCTTTTCGCGGGCGACGCTGAGGACCTCTTCATTATAGTCCGTCGCAAGAATCGACCTTGCGCTCCGACAGGCAAATTGCGTCCAGTAACCTGTTCCGCATGCGATCTCCAACAGATTGAGTCCGGTGGAGGCTTTTTCGATTTTTGATTGAAGGGCTTTGATGTCCGTCTGACGCTCTGGTTTCAGGTAGATGCGTTCATATTCGACAGCGCGCTTCGCATAGTAACGGGTCATTGTCGATTTGGTCATCGAGATCCTTCCATTGAGCGCATTTGGAAGAGGATAGTCGATCTCCGCAGATTCAGTCGTGCTTCGAAAGGATGAGAGCAGGGTATGGACCGTTGACCGCGTCCGGTCACCGGGGCGGCGTTCGATGACAGAGACCGCGACAGCATCAGGAAGCCTGAGAGTTGAACAGTGTCCCTTGTAAATGTGGGCACGTCCCGTCGGAGAGAGCGCTCGTTCGCTTGTGGGTGGTCGAGGAGGTCGGAGGCGGGCTCGCCGAATGCGGCTACAGAAACGGCTCAATTTCCTCGTGGAACCGCCTGGCCATGATCTTGTAGCCCTCGGAATTGGGGTGAATCCGGTCAGACATCAGGTTGTGCTTGCCGATCAGACCTTTCAAGACGTTGGGGATCAGCAGACAGCCGGTCGATTGCTGCAGGTCTTCGTAGGCGTCATCGAATCCGCGGTCGAACAGTGGCACGTCGATGCCGCCAACCACGACCAGGGCGCCCTGTTTATGAATGCGGCTGACGATCGCCTCAAGATTGGCGAAGGCCTCGTCCCGGGGCACGTCGCGCATCAGATCGTTACCGCCCAGAGTAATCAGGACAATCCGCGGGTTGTGGCCGAGCACGTCTCGTCCGAGTCTTTCCAGGGCATCAGCCGTCGTATTGCCAGGCACGCCCGAGTTGATGACCTCACTGCCGATCAGCAAGGCCAGTTTTGAGGGATAGCTCTCATCCGGGCCGGCGCCTGTGCCAAAGGTCAGGCTGTCGCCAAAGCAGACGATAGTCTCTCCGGATGGCTGTGCATTGGTCGGCACCGGACTGTAGACCGTGGTTCTGTAGATCACCACGAGGATCACGCAGACGCCAAGAAGGATCAGGATCTTTTTCATCACTGGATTCTACGGGTCAGCGGCCCGATGTGTTGAGGATGTGCCTTCTGGGGATGCCGCAAGGCTGAAATGCCGATATTGACTCCCTGAATAAAAAATGTTAAAAAGAGATCCAGACCCAGAAGCGATATTAAATCGACATTGAACCACTGGGGTTCGTGGCAACCTCGCCTGAGGAGCACCGTAGAATGCTGTGCACATGGATAACCCGTCTCGTATTCAGACACAGTTGGAGGAACAGATGACAAAAAATGGATTCGCCCTGGTTTTCGTGCTGGTTTTCGGCCTGATTCTGCCCCAGGCTGCCGGCGCCATCGATATCACCGACACGAAATTTCTGACGCAGCCGGCCATCAGTGGCAGTCACATCGCCTTCGTTTACGCCAACGATCTCTGGGTGGCCGATGCGGACGGCAACTATCCCCGCCGTTTGACTTCAGACGAAGGTGTCGAGTCCGACCCTGTGTTCTCTCCTGATGGTCAGTGGATCGCATTCAATGCCGAGTACGACGGCAATAGGGACGTGTACATCGTGGCGGCGCAAGGCGGAATCCCCGCACGCCTGACGTGGCATCCCTATCCCGATTCGGTGTGCTCCTTCACGCCGGACGGCGCCGCGGTGCTTTTTCGCTCAGGACGGAACACATTCACAAATCGCTACAGCCAGCTATTCACGGTTCCCGTGAGCGGCGGTTTCCCCTCGCAGCTTGCCCTGCCCAACGCGGTCAAGGCGAGCTACTCCCCCGACGGCGCGCGGTTAGCCTACACACCTCTGGGTGAAAGGTTCAGGGTCTGGAAGAACTACCGAGGCGGCACCGTGACGACGATCTGGCTCTACAACTTTGCGGATCACGGAACCGAGAAAATCCCGCAACCGGAGGGCCGTAGCAACGACACCGATCCCATGTGGATTGGCGATAGGGTCTACTTTCTTTCGGACCGAAAGGGAGAGTTCAATCTCTTCTCTTTTGATACGTCGAGCAAAGCCATCGAACAGCTGACCGAGTACGCGGATTTCCCGATCGTCGATGCGTCCTTCGGTGGCGAGACAATCGTCTTCGAGCAGGCGGGAACCCTTCATACCTATGACCTGGCGACCGGCCGAACCAGCGGTTTGAGGATCGGCGTGGCGGCGGACCTTCAGGAGCTTCGCCCTCGTTATGTAAAAGGCGCTGACTTCGTCAGGGCGGCCGACATCTCACCTTCGGGCTCGCGTGCAGTCTTCGAGGTCCGTGGCGAGGTCATTACGGTGCCCGCCGAGAAGGGTGACCCGAGGAACCTGACCCTCACGACCGGAAGCCACGAACGGAATCCCGCCTGGTCGCCCGACGGCAAACGCATTGCGTATTTCTCGGACGCGCCCGGCGAGTATGAGATTCACGTGGCGCTTCAAGACGGCAAGGGCGATGTCACGACCTACAGTCTGGAAGGGACGGGCTTTTACAACGATCTCACCTGGTCGCCCGACTCCGAGAAGATTGCATTCGAGGACAACGGCAGAAACCTCTATTTTCTCGATCTCAACTCGGGTGAAATGATCCGGGTTGACGAAGAACCGATCTACAATCCGGGCGCCTTCGGGGGCATCAGTCCGACATGGTCGCCCGACTCGAGTTGGATCGCCTATACCACGAACAATATTTCCAACATGGAGCAGGTCTACCTCTATTCGCTCGACCAGAAGAAGATATTTTCCATTGCCGATGGGCTGAGCGACGTCGGAGACCCAGCCTTCGACAAAAGCGGCAAATACCTCTACTTCTTCGGCTCAACAGACGCCGGTCCGGTCCGGCAGTGGTTCGCAATGTCCAACGCCGACATGGAGATGACAAGAAACCTCTACCTCGTCACATTGCAGAAGGGTGTGCCCTCGCCGCTTGCCAGGGAGAGTGACGAAGAGAAGATAGAGGAAGACGGCGATGCCGAGGAAGAGGATAAGGATACGAAGGACGACACAAAGACGGTAGACCCGGTGACCATTGATTTCGAGGGCATCGCCCAACGGATCGTCACTATTCCGGTCGATGACGGCGATTACTTCAGCCTGCAGACAGGAGACGAGAATACGATCTTCTACCTCAAGGCCGGTGGCGGTTCGGGAGGACCGAACGGCTCAGGCGCCAAGTTGATGATGTACGACCTTGCGGAGCGAGAGGAAGAGGAGCTCTTCGAGGCCAGTGAATTTGTCATCTCGGCCGATGGAAAGAAGATCCTCTACCGGAATGGTCCGGCATGGGCCATTACCGACGCCGGCGCGAAGGCCGAAAATGGCAAGGGCACATTGGACCTCGACGCCATCCAGGTGCGCATTGATCCCAGTGCCGAGTGGCGGCAGATCTTTGAAGAGACCTGGCGTATCTACAGGGACTACTTCTACGCCACCAACTATCACGGCGCCGACTGGTCCGGAATTCGGGAACGCTATCGTCCGTTTTTGCCCGATCTCGCCTGCCGCAACGACCTCAACCGCCTGATCCAGTGGATGGCCAGTGAGCTTTCGGTGGGCCACAACAACGTTCGTGGTGGCGATCAACTCTTCGAAACAGAGACGATCCCAGGCGGGCTGTTGGGCGCTGATTTCGCCATCGAAAACGGTCGTTATCGTATCAACAAAGTCTTCGGCGGATTGAACTGGAACCCGGATCTAATGTCGCCCTTGACTGAACCGGGAGTTGATGTCCGGCCCGGTGAGTACCTGCTCGCGGTCAATGGTGTCGATCTCATGCCACCGGACAACCTCTACAGTCGTTTCGAAAACAAAGCCGATAAGATCGTCGAGATCACGGTCGGCCCCGATCCTTCGATGGCGGGCGCCCGCACCGTCGATGTTGTACCGATCCCCACCGAGTATGCCCTCCGTAATCGAGACTGGGTCGAGGGCAACATCAAGAAGGTGGACGAGGCCACAGGTGGACGGGTCGCCTATGTCTACCTGCCGAACACCACCAGGCTTGGCCACACCTACTTCAAGAGGTACTTCTTTCCCCAGGTTCACAAAGACGCCATCATTGTTGACGAACGTTTCAACGGTGGTGGACAGATCGCCGATTACTACATCAACATTCTGCAACGGCCCTACATCAGCCACTGGCACATGCGTTACGGTCAGGACCTCAAGACGCCACAAGGCGCCATCCAGGGTCCAAAGGTGATGCTGATCGACGAGACCGCGGGCTCCGGCGGTGATTTGTTGCCCTACATGTTCCGGAAATTCAATCTTGGCCCGCTGATCGGCAAGGCGACTTGGGGCGGTCTCGTCGGCATGCTCGGCTTCCCGGTGCTGCTCGACGGGGGCTACGTTACCGCCCCCAATATTGCCATCTGGGACGAGGATGGATGGGTCGTCGAGAATGTCGGCGTGCCGCCGGACATCGAAGTCGAGCAGACTCCGGCCGAGGTCATTGCCGGCCACGATCCCCAGCTCGAAAAAGCGATCGAGGTGATCCTGAACGAGCTCGAGGCGAACCCCCCCGTTGTTCTTGAACGGCCTCCGTACCCGGTGCGGGTGTGGCATACAATGGAAACAACGAATTGATCGGAGGCTGCCATGTATTGTCCCAATCCGGAATGTCCTGATTTGGTGGAGGGTGGAGTTCGCGGGGAATATGTCGAGGGCATCTCGGTGTGCCCGAGGTGTGGGACGGGTCTGGTCGAAGCCGCAGCCCTTGATCTCACCGATGCCTTGCGTGTTCTCGAAGGTGACGTTGACCTCGAGTCAGTGTTTGTCACAGCGGATGGGACCGAGGCCGCCGTTGTGCGAACCCTTCTTGAGGCATCCGGTATCCAATTCACGACGACCGGCGATGCCGATCAGGAATACCTGGGTCTGGGTTGGGCCGGGGTCGGGGTCGTCGGCCGAGGCGGCGTGTCCTTCATGGTTCGAAGCGAGGATGCCGCCGCAGTCAAAGAGTTGCTCGAACAGAGGGAACTGGTCGAGGACCAGAAGGTCTGACCCGGCGAAGCCGGATGCTTTCAGCTTTCAGCTGAGCCTCTTGCAACAATCATGAAATAGCCACAAAGAGGCACGAAGAGGCACAAAGAGAAAAGCTCAGGGGCTGCCGGGACTGCGTCCTGCGAATCAAACCAGACCCAGATCCCTGAGAATATCCGGTGCAATGGATGACAGCGGGTGGACAGTGATCTCCGGGTACGACAGAGGCCCGGAGAGTGTGAACTTGGTGGCGACGATTGGGGCGTTTTTCTTGCCGAGACCCTCGAGAAAGGCGCCGAGGACCGGCACTGCGCCGACCAGGCGCTGAAGGGCGGCGGCAGGAATCAGAAGACCATCGCCCTGAATGCGGTCGGTTTTGAGGTGAAAATCGACCTGGCCGGTGATTTCCAGCTGATCAACCGAAATCTTGACCGAGGTGCAACGCAGTTTTTCGCTTTCGATCGTGAGGTCGGCGTGGGCATCATTGACTCTGAGGCCGTCGCTTATCAGGGTGGATACGAGGCCCGTCAGTGATGCCATGGTCAGCAATCGGCTGAGGAGGGGCGCTTGGAGAATTCGAAAGTCTTGAATGCCGACCGATCCGGACCATGGTTCATCGTCGCAACTTCGGGCCAGCCTTACACCGAGACGGCCCCCGGCCAGCCGGCCCGAAATGTCCATCGATGTGGCCAGGCTACCGACGTCGGCCGTATCAATGATCAGTGTCTCCGGTTGGGACCGGGCAGGTTTCGAGTAGCGCAGGGTGGTTGGCACTCCGCCCAAGTGGGCTGTGCCCTCGACTGTGACCGTATCATTGGCGACCGTGATGTCGAAGAGGCCTTTGGTCAGGTCCAGCCCGCCGATGGCGTTCGGCAACCGGAGATCAGAAACTCCGGCTCGTGCCCTGTGGTCCATCCGAGGCAAATCATCGAAGGCGAAGGTGAGTCCGATGTCGGCTTCGACCATGCCCTCGATGCCGGTTGTGGGAAACAGTGAAGGATCGACGACTTCCAGGGGCGCCGCCGTCACCGTCTGCAAGGCAGCTGAGGCTGTGGCGTTGCAGTGGAACGAGATGTTGCCTCTGTCCTCACCGATGAGGATCGTTCCGCTGCCGATGGTTATCCTTCCGAACCGGCCGCCGGCGATGTCGAATCGGAGGCCCTCGTCGGTTGACGTGGCGATTCCGTGCAACCCCTCGAAAGGCGGTTGTGGGAACAGAGCATCGACCATCGCTCCCGAAAAGAGCCACGGCCCGGGGAAGGTCTCGAGGCTGCGGGGTGAGAGGACAGCAGAAAGCGGAGCCTGGAGGGTCACCTGGGCGAAAGAGACCCACAGATGCCCGTCCTCCGACAGCAGTCGGATTTCGCGCACGGTGATTTCGACCCCGGACCACTTGAGGCGGGTCGCCTCGAGGCTGCCGACTGTGGCCTGAAGAGGCGCGGCGCTGTCGCTGAGGACCTCTTCGAGTTGTGGGCGGAATCGTTCGAGCGAAAGGGGACGCTGACGCAGGCGAAAGATCGTCACCCCGATCAGGGTGGCGATCACTCCAGTGACCAGAGCTAGAGCGATGAGGAAGGTCATCACGGTCGGACCATCCCTGATTGCATGGTGCGGAGCTGAGAGCTGAGTCGTTTGCAAGATTCACCACAGAGGCACAGAGAACACAGAGGAACACAGAGCCCATCCCCAAGGTGGTCCTGAGGTCCGCCCACCCGCCAAGGCGGGTCAATCTCAAGGGCCGCTCGTCCCTCAGAACTCAGGGAATTCCGATGGACCAACGGCCCTTGAGAAAGCGGACCCCGTCCGCAGGGGCGAACCAACACCGGCAGCGCCAAGCCCGGCGTTACGCGAAGCGTATGCGGTTTGAGAGGGACGGTCGACGAAAG
>CBDTUG010000011.1:0-12330 GCA_965363555.1 uncultured Thermoanaerobaculia bacterium | reverse complement strand
GCATCGTTGACGAAGGGGTTGAGTCCGTAATAGGTCTCCCACAGGCTCGGCATCTCGTCGTCATCCGGATCCAGGTCGGCAGGATCGCCGCCACCGTCGATCTGTTCGCCGTCCTTGATGCCATCGCCATTGCTGTCCTCGTTGGTCGGATCGGTTTCGAGAATCAACTCTTCCTCGTCCGACAGGCCGTCGCCATCGGAATCTTGAGAAAACGGATTGGTTCCGACGTAGTGATCCTCGACATCGTCGGCGAGCCGGTCGCCGTCGCTGTCCACCAGGGCCGGCCCACCGACGGCGTGCAATTCGTCGCCGTGGTAGCTGTCGCCATCTCCGGTCTCGCCGGTGTCGTACATGAATTCAAAAACCGTATAACTCTCCTCTCTTGTCACCGAATGAGAGGTGATCGCTGCGGGAACGGTTTCCCAGGAGAAGGTGGTGGTGCTGAACTTGCGGTACAAGTATGCAAAGCGTGAAGGGTCGGCGAGTCCATGGGCGAAAAAGCGAACTTGCACCGGTGTTGGCCACCCGTCCACGGCGACGAAGGAGACGACCCCAAGCGGATACACGTGGATCGGATCGTCAGCTACGGCGGCCTCCGCTTCGACCACCACGCGCATCATGGTGTGGGCTTGTCCCGTTTCCGCAGTCCGGAGAGCGACGGTGCAGTACCGTCCCGTGGCCGGCGAGACGAAGGAGGCCACCCAAACCTGATCGACATCGGCCACGCCGTCATAGTTGCCGTCGCCCGCATTCGGCGCCGCCATCTCGACCGCGTTTGAAATACCGTCACCGTCCCGATCTGCAGTAGCGCCTAAGGTCCTCACGAAGTTTGCCACGACGTGTGTGCGATTGCCCGACACCGCCGGCGGCGAGGCACCTAGAGATTTTCGACAGGAATCGGGGTCCGGGTGTCCCGGCGCCGGCTGTTGGTCGCAGTTGGACCACCCGGTGAAAACGAACCCCGGTTCGGCGGTGGGCGCCAGGTCGATGAAATCACCGGGATAGATCGCGTCATTGCAGAGAAAATTCCCGGCGCCGCAGTGAATCCCCTGGGAAGGAGGAGTGGCGGCAGCGGGAGCAGCGACCACCACGCCGGCCGAAGGCGGACTGACGCCTACCCGAAAGTCCCATGCTTTGATGAAGGAGGCTTCGATGGTGTGATCAGCGGTGATGTCGTGGAATGTGTGGGACCTAAATCGCACGTTCCACGGGCCGCTCGGCGATCCGTCCACCCACACCTCGTCGATGAAGTTCGGGTAGTCACCCATGATGTAAAAGGTCTTGTCCTGCGCCGGATTGGTTGCTTCTACCGGAACGATTCCACTGGGATCGATGATTCCCCCCTCCAAAGCCGTGGCCGTGATCTCCCAGTCATCGAGCTGTTCGAAGACGCCTTCGATGGTGTGGTTCCCCCTGACCTTGCTGAATATGAAGGGGGCGCCGCTGGTTCTCTCCTGGTAGACACCGTCGACCTCGATCCCCGTGAGATAGTGGTTGGTGGCGGGCCAGAAACTGAATTCGGGCGAATCGTCGTTGAAGGCGACGGTCTCCGGTATCGACGGCGAGATGGACCCGTTGGCGCTTCCGAGGGGAGTGATGGTGTAGAACGGGGGCACGGAATCCAAGATAGGCTCCACGAGAGCCCACATGTCCTCGGATGTGGCCTGCGGTATGATCGTCGCCCCAACACCGTCAAACACTTCCGGGCCCGTGTTCAGACCGGCCCCATAGGAATTGTCCGCATCATTGTGTAGCCCATCGGCCACCGCGCCGCAACGAGGCTTGGAGTAGAACCATTTGGCCTTGGTCTCGTTCCAACTCAGCTTTTCGACACAGGCCGACCCATTCCACACCATCAACTTGCCGCGGAGGCCCTTGGGCAAGAAACTAATGCTCCGTACACGGTGTCTTGACCCTCCCCTGGCATCGTCCATGAGGGCGATCCAGCTGGCGTATTCATCGGTGTGGTCAATGGCATCCTCGGCCCACTTCAGATAGTTCGGGCTCTCGTCTCCGTCAGTATCGAACTCGGTGAAGCCGAAGTCGAAAGTATTGTAGAGCCGCAACACCATGTGCGTGACGGCATACTGAAGATTCTTCCACGGCGAATAGGCATTGGAATTCGTCTTGTATCCGTCCCACTTCAGGGGTCCAACGCCACTCTCGCTGTCGAAGCCTTTCAGCCAGTGCTTGGGCCGGTGACCGTCAGCCTGGTAGTTTCCGACCAGGGTCTGATGGCTGCCGGGCACGACGAGCAAGGCTTGATTGGTATAGGGAACACCGAATGGATCCAGCTTTAGATGCGGCACAACCGGCCAGAAGTCCGTCGAACGCTCGTCTTCAGCATACAAGCCGATGTAATTCTTCACCTTCTTCCCGAGGATGTAGTGGTGCCACCGGGTGTAATCGATGTTGCCGGGCAAGTCCCAACAGGGATCGTCATTACCTGGTCCTGCGTTTTCGTCCCACACCGGGTCGGTTGCCACCACGTTGATCCATGCGATCCGGTCAAAGGTCACCGGATTGTTAGGATCTTCCTGGTCGATTGCGCTGATCTCACCGGCGAAGCGGATGGCGCTCATCCCCCCCCGGCTCTGGCCTGCGATGTTGACGGTGATCGTATAGCCCGGGTCGATTTCTCCGTCGATCTCACGCGCAGCAAGATCTTCCAGTAGCTTGATCCAGTAGTATTGGGCGCCTCCGGATTGGGTCCGAGAGTGCACTTCCTCCCAGCCCCTCGGGTTCCCGTAACAATGCGGCCGGTCTCCGTAGGCGTCTGACTTCCACGCGGCCACTCCCTTGATGTAGCGGTGGTAGGTCTTTATCCCGTACCGGTTCGCCGCCATGTTCTGGTGCTGCGGGTAATGATTCATGGACTCCCAGAGGGCAGGAGTGAACCACGGCATGTAGCCTTTTCTATCCTTCACAGGTTTGTCCCACGAAATGTCCCACCCCAGCCCGGTCCCGAAGGTCCCGCCGAAGTAGAAGTTTGCGACCACCGTCGGGTAGGGATCCCCCTCCGGGTCCGCCGCCCACACCGGCTCCGAACACGCCCCCAAGAACACCCCGATCACCAGGACCCATATTCTTGTTCCTGCCACATGAAATCGATACCCGCACAAAAGACCCCAACGACAAGAACTGGCCAGCGCTCGGTGAATCATGGAGACCCCATTTCTGGTGGAAAATATCAGATGCGTGCCGGTCCATTTTTATAGATCCTGCGGGGGGTGTCAAGAAGGTAGTGCAAGTTGCTATAATCACCTGTACCATTGAACAATCAAGCATGAGAATGCCCTCCAGAGGAGTCGGTTGTCCCTCGTAGCGTGCCGAGCCCGAGCCCTTTGCCGCTATCGAAACCGCTCCATCGGGAACGAGAAGGCCGGGGTAGAATCGTTGGTTTTATGTGCCTGACGCCTTTTACTCGGCTGCAGGATCTTCAGTTTTCGCCGGGGCGGAGCTGTCGTCTGAATCTTCAGCGCTCTTCTCGGCATCCTGGCCTATGATCCGATCGAAGGCCGTCAATCCACCCATCGCCCCGAGGCCCATCGTCTCGACCGCGGTGCTGGGAACGATGATCATCGAACCCTTCTTGCGCAGGCCCTCGTAGACCATGTTCATCGCTCGCAAGTGCAGTGCCGACGGGTTGTCCTTGTAGTACTCGGAGGCGTCGGAGAACTTCTCGGCGATCTCGGTCTCGGCGGTCGAGAGGATGATGCGGGACTGTCGTTCCCGTTCCGCCTGAGCCTGGCGACTCATAGCGTCCTCCAGGCCTTTGGGAATGATGACGTCACGAATCTCGACGGACTGGACGGTGATTCCCCAGGCATTTGTCTTGGCGTCGAGCACCTGCTGAATTTTGCGGCCCAATTGATCTCGCTGAGACAACATTTCGGCCAGCTCGTGTTTGCCGATTGCGTCGCGAAGGCCGGTCTGGGCCGAGAGGGAGATGGCGTTTTCGAAATTCGCCACCTCGAGCACAACCTTTTGCGCATCCCAGACCATCCAGAAGGCGATGGCGTCGACGTTGACCAGTCACGGTGTCCCCGGTGGGAATCGATCTACTGACAATCGGTTTCTTCAAAAGGTGCCCGGAACAGCGCCCAGTGAACATCAGAAAAGCAAAGTCTGATGTTCACAGCACCTTTCTGTGAAGTCCTGCTGGCGCCTCTATTTAAGACAATTATTCGGTCTGGGTTCCCTCAGGATACATGGTAAAGCTGCCGGCAACGTTGACGATGTCGCAGTCAAAATCCTTGGTCGTAATTACGTCCAAGGTCGGTGGGGGTGGTCCGGCAATCCGGTCCTTACCGAAGGATACCAACGTGTAGTTGGCCCCTGGGTTGTCACTGAAGAAGAGGTAAGGCGTTCCCCATCCGTCGCGACCGGGGAAGGTCTTGATGTAGACCGGGGAGAGATAGCCCCGTATTGCTTCGATGTCGGTGACATTGCGAGGATAGAAGACGTTGTCGGTACCGTACGCGCCGACGGCGGTTGCAATCGTCCGCATGTCGGCCATTGTCCTCTTTTGCCGACCGCGGTTGATGGCATTCAGCAGGTTGGGAATCGCAATGGCTGCGATGATGCCGATGATCGCCACGACGATCAGCAGTTCGATGAGTGTGAAACCTTTTTGTTTGTGCACTGACATTTTCTCCTTTTCTCAACTGAGCGTTTTAAGAGCAAGAACTGTGCCATTTCCGGAGTGTCAAAGAACCGCAGTCATAGCGCCTGCCGTCGCTTTCGGACACCGAAGTGACGCAGGACGTCATATGCCAGGACCAGCGTCCCGTTGGTGGTCAGACACACCAGAGAGTTGTCAATGGTGGAAACGACTGATTTCTCGCCAGTAGCGGCGAAGGGTGGCCCACGTGAGCGGGAAGGACGAATCGGGCGCTGAGGTTAATCCTGAATCTTGCCGGCAATCTTTCGAAACTTCGGTCTTAGCAGATCCGCGATCTTGCGTTCGACGGTCAGATGGGTATATCCGATCGGGGCATGGATGCCGGGGCCCATTGATCTGCCGTCGAGCAGATCGTGTGCCGTCAGGTGAAGCCGGGCCTGAAACTCCCGATCGTACCGGCCCATGTAGTTCAGTTCCCGGTCCCCGGTGTAGTCGGCCCGGATGACGACCAGGTAGCGGGCATGAGGTTTGAGCAGATCCTGGAGAGATCCATCGCCGTCGGCGCTACCTTCGACCATTGCAGCGACGCCCGAGATTGTCATGCCGTCGAAAACCTTGACGTTCTGACGTTCTAAGGTCTGCCGGACAAAATCCTCGGCGGCACCGGCCAAAAGAGGTTCGCCAATGCTGATCAGGGCAACGCCGGTGCCGATGATTGTTTTGGGAGGTGGCGGTGAATATCGGGTTTCGGCGCGCTCGGTGGGTGTAGCTGCCTTTTGGTTGCCGGCCTGGGGAAGAGTGCCTGGCGAGCGAGCTTCGGACCCCTCGGGCACGACAACCTCGCTTGGGGAGCCGTCTCCAGGTGAGGCTGGCGGTTCGGAGCCGGTGGTGCCGGTCTGAGATACGGCCTGTGATTTCTGGTGGAGGCCCTCGATTTCATCAGGGGCGAGGCCATCGTCCGTTGGGATGTCGTCCGTCACTTCGACTTCAAGTGTTTCTGCTGAGGGATCGACACGTGCCGGTGCAGTGAGTTCGATATCGTTGCTGGGTCCGGCGATCAGTCCCTTGACGGCATCGATCGCACCGAAATGCGAGGCAGCCCAACCTCCGCCGCCCAGGAGCAGCAGGACGATGACGGCCGCAATGGCGAGGCCGACGGCCGGGTTGGCGCCTCCGCGCGAGGCCTCGCCCTCGTCAACCGGGGTGGCCACCATTTCAGGGTCCGGCCCCTCGTAGACTTCTGTCGGGGCTGCAACGGGCGGCACAGGAGGCGGTGGCGGTGGGCCGGCGGCCCCGGCCATCTGGGCGCTATCGACTCGAATCGTCTCCTCGGTGTTGAAATGTTGCAGGGTCGCGGCGGCTTCAGGGCCAGCGGCCCTTTCGGTGGGGCGGCCCTGATTGCCGGTGATCGCTGCTGCGGCAACGACTGCGCTCAGGTCGGCCCCGGCGTTTCCAATGGTCTCGATCCAGTTCTGGAGATCAGCGACCAGAGGTGCACAGTCGGGGTAGCGTTCCTCTCGGTTTTTGGCCATCATCTTGCGGAGGACGACCCGGAGAGGCTCCGGGACCTCAGGCCTCAACTCGCCGACATCCTTGGGCTCGACATCGATGATTTGTCGGAGAAGCGCCAGGGGAGAATCCGCATTGAAGGGCGTGGCCCCCGTCAGCATTTCGTAGAAGGTAACGCCAAGGGAGTAGATATCTGCCCGATGGTCGACGTCCTCGTCCATACATTGTTCCGGTGAGAGGTATCCCGGAGTTCCCATGAACATGCCGGTGGCGGTCAGGCGTGTTGCTCCGGCGGCCAGCAGGGCCAGGCCGAAGTCGGTGATCTTCACCAGACCGCGTTCATCGACCATCAAGTTGGCCGGCTTGATATCCCGGTGGAAAATGCCCTGCCCGTGGGCGGCGCCAAGGCCCGAAGCCGCCTGCAGGATCAGTCGGGCCGCGGCTGCGGGGTCCATCGGACCTTGGTTTTTGATCATCTGCTGGATTGATGACCCCTGCACATACTCCATGGCGAAGCAATGCCGTCCATCGAAGTTGTCGATCGAATAGATCTGCACGATGTTGGGGTGATTGAGGGCAGCGGCGCTCTGTGCCTCGCGTTTGAATCGCTCGACGTAGCTCTCATCCTCAGACAGGTGTTGCCCGAGGACTTTCAATGCGACGAATCGATTGAGGCTTTCTTCGTGGGCCTTGAGAACGACGCCCATGCCGCCCCGCCCCAACTCAGAGATGATTGAATAGTGACCGATGCGTTTTTCCATGCGATAGACCCTTTCGAAATCGAATTCATGCTAACACGCTGGGACGCCGGGATGCAGGGCGGAAGGTGGGGGTCGAAAACTATTTCCAAACGCCTGAGTGGTGACCTCCGTAGACCCATTGAAAGCAGACAAGAAACACTGTTTTCACCCTCCTCCTTCCTCGCCACCCCGCCAATTCCGGCGGGGTTGGTGGTATTTAGCTCTCAGCAACCAGGCTGATGGCTACCGAGTATGGCCGACTACCAGCCGGAACGCGGTATCAGGAGCGATGCCCATGCCGTCTTTGTCGGTTCCGTATTGCAGTTCGACTATCCATTCCCGACCGAGGTCGAATCCAACGGCGAGAGCGCGGTAGAGGGCCGGCTCGCCAGCTTCACCGTCGGTGAAATCGGCCAGGGGGCTGCTCTCGAATGAGGCGGCGGCGGTCACGGTCCACCGGTGTCCCAGGCGGAACTCGTAGGAGGTCCCGACGAACCAGGTGTCGGTCCTGGGAATACCGAGGAGATCACCGTGATCGTCGAGGAGATTCAATCCGGCGGCGGCCTGAAGCCGTGATCGCCGCCAGGTCCAGGTCGAATGGAGTCGAAGACCAAGATCCCAACCCCCGCTGCCTCGCAAGGTCCCG
The DNA here is from genome assembly GCA_965363555.1 of uncultured Thermoanaerobaculia bacterium. Lineage (GTDB taxonomy): Bacteria > Acidobacteriota > Thermoanaerobaculia > Thermoanaerobaculales > Sulfomarinibacteraceae > DAOWGJ01. The sequence continues at coordinate 4,811 of CBDTUG010000011.1, read as the reverse complement.
GTGTCCCCGGTCGGCGCCTCGACGGCCATGACGGCCCGATGCCGGCCACCGATCAATTCGATCTGGGGACTGGCGAGGGATATCGAGATATCGCCGAGCCCTGAGCCGCTAAAATCCGCCGCCTCGATGACGCCTTCTCGGCCCCTGATATAGAGGAGGTTTTCGCTACGAGGGAAGGATTCCCTGTGGGAGTGGGTAAAACCGAACCAGCTGTGCCACTGGTCGATGAAACCGTCCCACTTCGGCAGTCCGATCGTCATCCACGGCACGCGGACGCCGATGGACCATCCACCGGGCAGTCCCCTGATGGCCCAGATTTCGAAGATGTTTCCTTCGATATCAATCAGGTGATACTGTTCCGAGGGATATTGATTCTCCAGCGCCCTGAATTCCTCCGGACTAGGTGTGGTTGTTGGGTCAAATCCGAAATCCCGGTGAACCTGGGTCATTTCCCAGACCGTGCTCCACATGTTGAACCAAACCAGGCCGGCCGTCACATTCCAATGACCGTCGGCGGTCGGCGCCGGGAAACTCAGGTCAAAAGGCAAAGAGGCCGCCCTGATGGGATCGGGCATCGAAAGAGGCCGAAGCGGTGGAAGATCCTGTGCAGCAGAGAGACTCGAGGTTGCTACGATGAGGCATGCCAGGATGAGACTACGGATCATTCATTTAGTTTAGCCCATGCCAGTGGCGCTGGGGCTCGGGATTGACACAGGTTCACGGCGAGGGATGATGGAGCCGGGAGGCGCGATGCGCATAGCGATAGCTCAACTCAACTTCACCATCGGGGCCTTTGAGGCCAATTTCTCCAAGATTCGGGCGGCGGTAGGAGAGGCCCGGGCAGAAGGCGCCGAGCTGGTGGTGCTGTCGGAATTGGCCACGGTGGGCTATCCCCTGGTTGACCTGGTCGAGCGCAGGGATTTTGTCGACCGAAACCTCGAGCAACTGGAGCGGTTGGCCGGCCTGAGTGATGACGACTTTGGGCTTGTCGTGGGTTTTGTGGATCGCAACCGGCGGGATCAGGGAAAGGGGCTCCACAACGGTGCGGCGTTGTTGTGGCGGGGACAGCTCGCCGGGGCCGTGCATAAGTGTCTGTTACCGAGCTACGACGTGTTCGACGAGGCGCGTTATTTTGAGGCCGGGTGTGGCAACCATCTTTTGGATTTCAAGGGCATCAAGCTCGGTGTGACGATTTGTGAGGATGCGTGGAGCGACCCGGCACTGTGGGACCGGCGTCTTTACGGACGGGACCCAGTACTCGAAGCGGCCGAAAAAGGCGCCGACGTACTGATCAATATTTCGGCCAGCCCATTCACCCTGGGCAAGGCGGACCTCCGACGGGACATGATCCGGCGGCACGCTGCCTCAACCGGATTGTTCTTCGTCTATGTCAACCAGGTCGGCGCCAACGATGAGTTGGTCTTCGACGGGCACTCGATGATCGTCGACGGCCGTGGGGACGAAGTTGTTCGGGCTCGGGACTTTGACGAGGACCTCCTGGTGTACGACATTCCCAGCCGGGCCATGGGGCGAAACGGCGCGGCCGGCGTGCCCGGTGATTTGCGGACGTGCGCCGCTGATCCTGAGGAACAGGCCCTCTCTGCGTTGCGATTGGGCCTTCGGGACTACGTTCGAAAATCGGGATTCGGCAAGGTTGTGCTGGGTCTTTCGGGAGGTATCGATTCGGCCTTGGTCGCCGCCATCGCTGCAGGCGCCCTCGGTCCGGAGAACGTCGTCGGGGTGGCGATGCCCACCCGGTACTCCTCTCAGCACAGCTTGCATGATGCCGAGGCCTTGGCGCGCACTCTGGGCATCGACTACCGGGTGATTCCGATCGACCCAATGTTCCAGTCGATGTTGGATGGGTTGGCGCCCGAATTCGAAGGTTGTGAGGAGGATGTGACCGAAGAAAATCTCCAGGCCCGAATCCGAGGCACGGTCCTGATGGCACTGTCCAACAAGTTCGGTTTTCTGGTTCTGGCTACCGGGAACAAGTCTGAGATGGGCGTCGGATACTGCACACTCTACGGCGACATGTGCGGCGCCCTGGCGGTGATCTCAGATGTGTCGAAGACCTGGGTTTACCGGCTGTCTCGGTGGATCAATCGGGATGGAGTCGTCATCCCGGAGTCAACCATCACCAAACCGCCTTCCGCCGAGTTGCGCCCGGACCAAAGGGACGAGGACTCGTTGCCGCCGTATGAGGCGCTGGATCGAGTGCTCGAGGGTTGGGTTGAAGAGCGCCTGTCGGTCGATCAACTGGTTGCCGAGGGTTTGAATCCAGCCGTGGTCGAGAGAATCGTCACTCTGATCGATGGTGCGGAGTACAAGCGCCGTCAGGCAGCGCCTGGAATCAAGATCTCACCGAAGGCCTTCGGCATCGGCCGCCGGTATCCGATCGTTGCGGACTATTCGAGCCTGCATCGGTGACAGCTTATTCCCCCCGTCCCTCGGGCGACCATCTGCGGTGCACGACCCGGAAACCTCTTTTGAGGTCGAAGAAGTAGTGATTGTTGCCCCGGACCAACCCGATTCCGGGAGCTGCATCAGGCCCGGAAGGCATCAGAAGACCCGAGGCCCCTGAGGTTTCGCCGGTCGGGAAGCCGATCATCCTACGGTCCATCTCACCGACAAGGTCCAGGGGCTCGAGTTCGAGGCGTGCCCTGAGTGTATTGGTGGTCCAGATTGATACGCCTGGAGAGAGGTCGACCCTTGATGGCAGACCGAGTCGGGCGGCGGCCATTCGTGCCGCAGGGATATCCGCTGCGGAGCGCGTCAGGATGGCTCCGACCTTCTGGCCCTTCATCGAGGCGACTGCTTCTCGAAGGGCTGGATTTGAGGGGTCGACAATCCTGGTTTGAAGGGTCTTCTTCTGGGCTTTATAGGGAATCCTGCCATCCAGGTAGGATCCGAAGACGACCAGAGTGCTGTCCTCCGGGAGGCCTGTGACCCTCTGGGCCAGGCCGTCGCTGAGAGGGTCGGTGTAGTTTGCCTGTTTGGCCGCGATATAGAATCCTGTCGTCGCAAAATTGGAGATGACAATTGCTGCCGCGAGCCATGGCCTGGCCTTTTGCGCAAACAGGACGGAGGCTAGAAGAACGATGGCGAAGATGCCGATTGCCAGGGCGTAGTAGTCGTGCTCGAAATGCAGGTTTGTGAAGACCAGTGGTCCGGCGGCCAGTCCGGTGAGCGAGGCTGCCAAGACCGGCAGGGGCGGCCTGCGCCGCCGACCTTGAAAAAATGAGAACACAGCCAGGCCGACGCTGATCAGCCCCATCGGCCCGAGAATGAGTAGGCCTGATCGAAGGGTATATTTTCCCCATTGAGCCGGCGAGAGTCGCTGTTCAAGGGTTCCGAAATTCCACTGGGCCAAATTACCGGACGTCAACTCCGCAGTCAGGCCACCGGCGGCCTTGATGCCGTCGGACCAAGAGGTCCACCAAGCGCCGCAAGCCAACGGGATACCGACGACAAGGACCAGTGCGATCAGGGCGTCCGCCGTCGATCGACTGTGCCGTCGCGCCGACATAATCGACCAGGCTCCTATGGCCAGAATTGCTGCAGCAAACACTGCCCATGTGGTCACCTTGGTCAGCGCGGCGGCACACCCGAGGGTGATAGTTGCCAGAAGGAGGACCAGGCCGGGATGGAGCAGCCATCGGACGAAGAGCCACAAGGTGAGCAAGGCCAGCAGGAGGGCCAGGCTTTCGATAGTGAATGACAGGGCGTAGCCCAGGTATAGGGGTGACGAGGCAAACAGGAGGGTGACGCCATCGGCCACTCTGCGATCGAGGTCGAGATCCAGGGTCAGCCTTCGCAGCACAAGAATACTGACGAGATAGAACAAGAACGAGAGGGCTCGGCCAGTGTCTTCCAGGGACAGCCAGGGAGTTGTCGCGTGGGCGGTGAGCCACTGAAAGAGCGGAAACTCCATCGGGATCTGCCAAGGCGGGCCCATCAGTGGGGTGATGGCGTCAAAAACGCCGTGACCCTCTGCAACCATCCACCAGGCAGTGATTGCGGTCTGCCACTCTCGTTCGGTGATGTAGAAGAAATCAGGGCCGAGGATCCGTCCACCAATGACCAATGTGCCGGCAGCCGCAACGGTCATCCAGAGAATGACGGTCATTGGGCGAATCTGACCTCGGTTATTTGAGTCCACAGGTGATTCTAACGCTTCCTTTTGATTCCGGCTCCCCTGCGTTGGTTTCCACCGCCACGATGTCGCCACACTTCGCCACAAGAAATCCCGCCATTCGGCATCGCCAGGCCATCGAGGGGAGCCATCTTGAAAAAGAGAACAGCAAAGGATTGGGAGGCAACCATGAGACGACAGTATTTCATCATTCTGGTATCGGTTTTGTTGGCAGCGGTGGTGGCTGCCGCCCAATCGAACGAAAGACGGGGCGATGGGAATATAGGCCCGGGAACGGTCGGGCAGGGCAGTCTCCTGTATCGGGCCGCCGAGGGCACTGGATTCGTCGAGGCCCCTTTGCAGGCGACCGATGTCGAGATCTCTATTCGAGGTTTGCTGGCGGACACCCTGGTGTCACAGAGTTTTTCCAACCCGACTGATCACTGGTTGGAAGGCATTTATGTTTTTCCGTTGCCGAGTGGGGCAGCCGTTCACTCGATGCGGCTGGTGATTGGAGAGCGCATCATCGAAGGCCGGATCGAAGAACGAGAAGCGGCGAAAAAGGTCTATTCTGCGGCCAAACGAGAGGGCCGAAAGGCGTCCCTTGTCGAACAGGAACGTCCGAATATCTTCACGACCTCGGTCGCCAACATCGGACCGGGGCAGACCGTCGAAG